>JBJMTR010000018.1:0-24695 GCA_045811565.1 Bradyrhizobium sp. | reverse complement strand
GGACGCCGATCGCGGTTAGCGCCTGGCGAACCTCGTCCAGTTTGAAGGGTTTGATGATTGCGACGACGAGTTTCATGGTCAGGCCTTCATTCTCAAGACTTCAGCTAACACCCAGATTGCAGAGCTGACGCTCCGTGCCCAGCCAAATCTGGCATCTTTCCGGGCAAATGGCACAAAAAAGTTGCAGGTTTAAGGGGAAAACATTCGCCGGCGGTGTCCTGCATCACTGTACAGCGGACAGCATCGTCCGCCAGAATGCACTTTTCCTCGTCGTGCCAGCGCATCTGCTGGCTAGTTTTCCGCCACCGCGCTGCAGGGAAGCACCATGTCAAACAGATCGTGGTTTTACGCCTCCGAGGGCCAGCAACAGGGTCCATTTCCCGAGATCCAGTTCCGCGACCTCATCGCCAGAGGCACGGTGAGCGCGGATACGCTGGTCTGGACCGAGGGCATGTCCGGCTGGGAAAAGGCGGGAGAAATTCCGGGATTGATGTCCGGAGCCTCGGGATCGATCTCGATTCCTCAGGCGCGCGGCGGGGTAGGGGACGCGGACGCCTATGGCGGCCGAACATTGTCGATCGACCTGCCGCTCTGGTCATTGCTCGGCCGAAGCCTTCTGTATGTCGTCGGTATGTTACTGGTGATCCCCGCGCCCTGGGCTGCGACGAGCTTTTACCGCTGGATGGTATCCCGAACCTACGTGCCGGGACGTCCGAACCTCGCCTTCAACGGCCAGGTCGGCGATATCTGGTACGTATTGGTCTTGATGGCGCTCCTGAGCTACGCCGGGGCAGCCGGCGACTACATTCAACTCGTCGCGATTCTCGTGCAGGCATTTCTGTCGTGGATCATCCTGCGCTGGATTGTCGGCAGTCTCAGTGCGAACGGTCAGCCGCTTCCGATCGCCTTTAGCGGCGACGTCTGGGCTTTCGTCGGCTGGCAAGTGCTGATGTATCTCGCAATCTTCACCATTATCGGCTGGGCCTGGGTCATCACCGCCTTTGTCCGGTGGATCTGCCGTAACATCACGGGAACGCGTCGCGAGATCATCTTCAATGCATCCGGATTGGAAATGCTGTGGCGAACGATCTTGTTCGCCATCGGCTGCGGGCTCTTGATTCCGATTCCCTGGGTGCTGCGCTGGTACACCCGCTGGTACGTGTCGCAATTCGCGCTTGTTGAACGAGGCACGCTCGCGAACGCTTAGAGCGCGTTGAACTTTTCTTCGAATCGTCACCCCGCTCTATCCTGTTTGCGCATGATCTTTTCGGAAAACCGGTGTCCACTTTTCCCGATCATCCTCGAGCGCGCGTTCACTTGCGTTCGCGCACCGAGCCTTCCTGCGCCACTGACGCCACCAGCGTGCCATCGGGCTTGAAGATCAGGCCGCGGGTCAGTCCGCGACCGCCTTGCGCGCTCGGCGAATCCTGCGCGTACAGCAGCCAGTCGTCGGCGCGGAACGGCCGGTGAAACCACATCGCGTGGTCGAGGCTGGCCGGCATCATGCGCTTGTCGAACAGCGTGCGGCCGTAGCGCGCCATCACGGCATCGAGCAGCGAGAAGTCGGAGGCATAGGCCAGCGCGCACATATGCAATGCCGGATCGTCAGGCAGTTTAGCGGCGGTGCGAATCCAGACATGGATGCGGCCGTCGTCGATCTTCTGGCCGAAATAACGGCCGAGTTCGACCGGACGCAATTCGATCGGTCGATCGGATTCGTAATAGCGGCGGATGAAATCCGGCATCTCGCGGAACATCGGCTGTTTTGCCACCTCTTCGGCGGTGAGCTTTTCCGGCGGCGGTACGTCCGGCATCTTGTCCTGATGGTTGAAAGTGCCCTCCTCCTCGGCGTGGAACGAGACCATGATCGAGAAGATGGCGTTGCCGTGCTGGATCGCGGTGACGCGGCGGGTCGAATAGCTCTTGCCGTCTCGCAGCCGCTCGACCTCGTAGATGATCGGGATCTGCGGATCTCCGGGCAGAATGAAATAGCAATGCAGCGAATGCGGCAGGCGGCCTTCCACGGTGCGGCATGCCGCGACCATCGCCTGTCCGATCACCTGCCCGCCGAACACCCGCTGCCAACCCGTCTTCGGGCTGTTGCCGCGAAATAGGTTCACCTCGATCGGTTCGAGATCGAGGATCGAAATCAGGTCAATCAAGCCTTTGGACATGGAAGCGCTTTCCGCTAAGCCCGAGGCGGCAACAGCCGCGCAGGTCTTGTTTCGGGGCCCTGTTTCGCCCAGCTATTATCAGGTAGCAAGTCTAGTCTGGTGTGATGGCGTAACCGGGTAAGGGATTGCATGGCGGCACAGCGAAGTATTGTCATCTGCGGCGGCGCGTTTGCCGGACTGGGATTGGCGCTGGCGCTGCGTCAGGGGCTTGGGGCCGATGTTCCCGTGATCGTGGCCGATCCGGCGCTTGGCGCGCGGCCAAGCCGCGATCCACGAGCCACCGCCATCGTCGCCGCGTGCCGCCGGCTGTTTGAGGCGCTTGGCGTGTGGGATCAGGTCGCGGTGGGTGCGCAACCGATCCTCGACATGGTCGTCACGGATTCCAGGCTGCAAGACGCAACCCGTCCGGTGTTTTTGACTTTTGCCGGCGATGTCGAGCCCGGCGAGCCATTCGCACATATGGTCGAAAACCGTCATCTGATCGACGCGCTGGTCGCGCGAGCAGAAGCCGAGGGCGTCGATCTGTACGCCACCGCGGTCTCGACATTTGATTCACGCGCGGATGGCATCACCGTGACGCTGGCCGATGGCAATGTCATCGAAGCAAGTCTGCTGGTAGCGGCCGACGGCGCACGCTCGAAATTACGCGAGCGGGCAGCGATCGCGACCCACGGCTGGGATTACGACCAGTCGGGCATCGTCGTCACCGTCGGCCATGAGCGCGATCATCATGGCCGCGCCGAGGAACATTTTTTGCCTGCAGGCCCATTTGCGATTCTGCCGCTTAAGGGAAAACGCTCGTCGCTGGTGTGGACGGAGAACCGCCGGGAAGCGACACGCATCGTCGCCCTGGGCGAGGACGAATTCCACGGCGAACTTGAGCAGCGCTTTGGTCTGCATCTCGGCGAGATTAAGGCGCTGGACAAGCCGCGGGCATTTCCGCTCGGCTATTTCGTCGCGCGCTCCTTCATCGCCGAGCGGCTGGCGCTGATCGGCGATGCCGCGCATGTGATTCACCCGATCGCGGGACAGGGGCTCAATATGGGCCTGCGGGATGTCGCAGCACTTGCCGAAGTGGTCGTCGATGCCGCGCGGCTCGGCATGGATGTAGGACAAGCCGACGTGCTCGATCGCTATCAGCGTTGGCGGCGCTTCGATACCATGGCGATGGGGCTAGCCACCAATTCGCTGAATTTCTTGTTCTCGAACGAATCGACCCTGCTGCGCACCGTGCGCGACATCGGCCTCGGCCTCGTCGATCGCGCGCCGCCCCTGAAAAGCATGTTCATCCGTCAGGCCGCCGGCCTTTCAGGCGAAGTGCCGCGGCTGTTGAAGGGCGAGGCGCTTTAATACCTGACGGCTTGAATCAATCGATTTTCCTCGCCTCTTCCGGCAGCATGATCGGGATGCCGTCGCGGATCGGATAAGCGAGTTTTGCCGAGCGCGAGATCAGTTCCTGTTTCGCTGCGTCGAATTCAAGCGGGCCCTTGGTCAGCGGGCAGACCAGGATTTCCAAGAGCTTTGGATCGACGGTGCCTTCGAGGCGTTCGGGCGGCGAGTTCATGGACAGTCTCCGGCTTTGGCGGCGATCTCCTACCATATAGGGTCGGTAGATGCAGCTAGTTAGCGCGTGGCCATCCGCGCCAATTCGTCGAGCACGGCCTGCTGCCTCGCTTTCGGCAACGACTGGTCCGATCGTGCAAAGCCCAGGAACGCCCAATAGAGAATTTGTGCGCGGGCGCGCGCCACGTCATCGGGCAATCCGGACTGCTTCAACAGCTTCTCGACGTAGCCCAGCCGGCGCTGGTCGATGGCCTGCACGGCGCCGCGAGCCGCGGGATCGACGCTCGCCCAGGTGCGGACCGCGTTCTCGAGGGTCAGTCTCTCGCCAAATACCCGGCGCAGCAGTAGCGGGAGGGGATTTTCGTCCCTTGAGGCCGCTTCGATACCGGCGATGATCTGCTCGGCGGCGACGTCGCGCCAGTGTTTCAGGATCGCGGCGTGAAACGCGCCGATATCGGCAAAATGCCAGTAAAAACTGCCGCGCGATACGCCCATCGCCTTCGCCAGCGGTTCGGCCTTTAGCGCCGTAAAGCCGCTTTTCGCGAGCGTCCTGAGGCCCTGGTCGAGCCAATCCCTGGCCGAGAGTTGATCGGTCATTTTCTTCCTGCGCAGTCACGACCATACACGAGTGTATTGACAAGCGCCACCGAGTGCGCCATAACCATACAGTAGTGTATGGTGAGATAATTCAGGAGGATTGCCGATGCGCGATCTCTTGCTCCAGGGTTCAGGCATCGCCGCCATCGCGGCGGCGCTAATTCACGGTGTGCTAGGTGAAACAAAGGTGTTCGCGCGCGCTACGATTGAGCCGGCGCGGCTGCGCACGCTGATCCGGCTGGTCTGGCAGGCCGGCACGGTGGCGTGGATCGGCGGCGGCGTGCTGTTGATTGCCGCGCCCTGGATGGCGTCGGAGCCCGCGCGTCACTGGATCGTCATCACCCTCGCTTGCGTGTTCGCGTTTGCGGCCTGCGCCAATGCCTGGGCGATGCGTGGCCGGCATTTTGGCTGGGTGGCGCTGAGCGCGGTGGTGGCGATGGCCGTCGCGGGGTATTAGAGCATGATCCGGAAAAGTGGGTACCGGTTTTCCGAAAAGATCATGCTCACATCTAGCGCGGAATTATCGCCGTCATTCCCGGTGCGCAATTGCGCACCTAAGGATGCGCCTCTTTGGCGCAGGCCCGGAATCCATACTCACGATCGTGGTCATGGATTCCGGGGTCACCCGCATTGCTCGCGCCGCGAAATGACGAGCATAGGAATTACTGCAGCCCGGTATCGCCGCTGGTGCGCTTCTTGGCGAGATCCATCTCGGTCACCGCAATCAGGATCTCGGCGCGGGTCTTCAGGTCGGGCGCTTCCAGCATCGCCTGCTTTTCCGCCGGGCCGTAAGGCGACATCATCGCCAGCGCGTTTACCAGCGCCTCATTGGGCGCGCTCTCGATGCCTTCCCAATCCACTTTCAGATTATTGGCCTTGAGAAAATCCGTCAGTACCGCCAGTAATGCCTCGCGGTCGACGGCCTCCTCTCCCTTGCGCGCGGTGAAATCGTCGACGTAGGGGAAGAAATCGACCTTGCATTGCCGGTAGGGAGTGAGCGTTGTTATTTCCTCGACTACCTCAAAGCGCGCGATGCCGGTGAGTTCGAGGATATAGCGTCCGTCGCCGGATTCGGCGAGCTGGGTGATGCGCCCGACGCAGCCGACGCGGAACAGCACCGGCCTGGCTTCGCTGTGTGAATGGGTCACGTCCGGCTGGATCATGCCGATCAACCGATGGCCGTCGCGCAGCGCGTCGTCCACCATCGCGAGATAACGCGGCTCGAAGATGTTGAGCGGCATCTGACCGCGCGGCAGCAGCAGCGCGCCGGGCAAGGGGAACACCGGTATGATGTCGGGAAGCTCGCCGGGCCCGCGATATTCGGCATTGATCGGCATAGGCAGCCCCGGTGCTATCTCGTTAGAAGTTTGCGCGTATTCTGCTCACAAAACCGGTGCCCACTTTTGTGGAGTACGCTCCTACGAAAACAGAATCGTCGAAAGCCGCTTTCGTCCATCGACCGTCGCCTCATCGGTGCCGCCCCAGGCCTCGAACAACTGCACGAGCTGCTTGCGCGCGCCGTCGTCATTCCACTTGCGATCACGCTTGACGATCTGGAGCAGCTGCTCGGTCGCTTCAGTGCGCTTGCCCATGGCGTTCAGCGCGGTCGCAAGATCGAAGCGCGCCTGATGATCGAGCGGGTTTGCGGCGACTTTCTGTTCCAGCTCGGTCACCGGGCCGACCGCCTTGGCCTGTTCGGCAAGATCGATCGACGCCTGCACGGCCTTGACCGCCGGATCGTTGCGCTTGGATTCCGGAACCATGGCGAGGGTCTGCTTGGACTGCTCGATGGCGCCCGTCGTTACATAGCATTTCGCCAGTCCCGCGAGCGCCGCGATGTTGGTGGCGTCGACCGCCAATACCTCGGCATAGATCTGCGCTGCGGTCGCAGCGTCACCTTCCGCCAGCACGGCCTCGGCCTCTTTGAGGATTTCCGCGATGTTTGGCTCGCCCGGTGCCGACATGCCCTTGGTGAGCTTGTCGATGAAGGCGTTGACCTGGCTCTCGGGGACCGCGCCCATAAAACCGTCGGCGGGTTGGCCGTTGACGAAGGCAATGACGGCCGGGATCGACTGGATTCCCATCTGGCCGGGAATGGCCGGATGCTCGTCGATGTTCATCTTGACCAATTTGACCCGGCCCTTGGCGGCGCGGACGGCTTTTTCGAGAATCGGCGTGAGCTGACGGCACGGACCGCACCAGGGCGCCCAGAAGTCGATCAGCACCGGCTGGCGCTTCGATTCCTCGATGACGTCCTTCACGAAGGTCTGGGTGGTCGTCTCCTTGATCAGATCGGGCGCCACCTGCGGGGCCGGGCCGCCGCCTTGCTCAATTATCGTCACGGTATCCTCGCCTGCATGTCTGTCCAAATGTTTCGAAAATTTGGGCCGTTCTAGCATGGCTGGAACAGAACACCCGTCAGCTAAATGGCGGCTCGGCAGCAAATTTCAATCGGCTGCCGCGGGCGCCGCCGACCCCTGTTCCATCCGGGATCGGGTGGCCCGCGGACCCCCGACATTCCATCATCTCGGGCATCGAATCCCCAAAAGGAGACCGGGAAATGGCAAAAGCCTACTACAGCACCGTGTTCAAGCAGTCCGCCGGGGAGCTCTGGAAAATTGTCCGCGATTTCAACAACTATCCGGTTTGGGTCGGTGGTGCGGGCGAGAGCGAGATCGAGGATGGCAGATCCGGCGACAGCGTCGGGGCGGTCAGGAGCGTGCTCTACCAGGAGCGGCGAATCCGTCAGCGGCTGTTGGCGCAATCCGATGTTGAGCGGTCGCAGACCTACGAATTCTGCGGCGCGCCCGCCCTGCCCATGACCGATTATCAGGCCACCCTGCGGATCACGCCCGTCGTCGATGGCGGCCGGGCGTTCGTCGAATGGTGGGCGACCTTCGATTGCGATCCTGCCAAACGCGACGAATTGCGGGGAACGCTGCAGGGCTCGTTTGAGAAATGGCTCGAATCGCTCCGGGACACCATGGCGGCCTGAGCCCGCGGTTCCCAGCCCAAGATGCGTATAGGCGGATAATCGGGCGAGTAGACGTCGTTTCGGGCCGATTCGCGCCTATTTGCTAAAAAGTCCCGGTTCTGGCCGGAGGGTGGATCGCGCGCTGGCTGTTGCATTCACGAGCCGCATTTGGCATAGCTCTGCCGTTGCCGGCGAGCGATCGCCGCCATCTCGGATGCGGGTGTAGCTCAGTGGTAGAGCACGACCTTGCCAAGGTCGGGGTCGAGGGTTCGAGCCCCTTCGCCCGCTCCAGATTTTCTCGTCAGCCGAGCTGAAAGTTTTGTGCACGCCGTCGCACCAGCGGCGCCTTCCAGCCATAAGAGCTGCGTGTCTCCGGCAGATGCCTATAATCGTGGCCGCCCGCGCTTCAATGGTTCTCGGCGCGTCCTGGGATGCTGGACGATGGACACGCGACAATCCTGTCCTGCAGCGGTGTCGCGCAAAGCTCGTCTCGAACAAATCTGTGCCGGGATTTCTTCTCAATTTGTTTTGACCGACAACGGCCGCGCCGCGTGCGCTTCTCTCCTCCATTGGATGTGCTACCATTTTGCCGTCTGATCTACCTCACGCAGAACCATCCACGTTCGTCTCGTTCAAAATCAATAACAGACGCAGCCGTCCGGTTGCATAGGGGAGTGACGCGATGAAATCCGCCTTCAATCGATCTATTATTGCGCTGGCAGCAATCGCGCTCGTTGCCGCGGCCAGCCAGGCCAGTGCGCAGCAGCAAAGGCCCTTGAAGAAATACGAATCCGGCACCAAGGAATTCTGGACCCATCCGCCGGATGACTGGTTCCTCGGGGATGAGACCGAAGCCCAGAAGGGCCTCGTGCCGCCATCGGGCCCGCCGACCGGATCGTCCGACTCCGAGCTGGCGGCGATGATGAAGAAGATCAAGCTGCCGCCTGGCTTCAAGATCGACGTCTACGCGTCGGGCGTGCTGGCAGCGCGCCAGATGGCGTGGGGCGACCAAGGCACGCTGTTCGTCGGCTCCTTCGGCCTCGGTAACGTCTATGCGATCAAGGACAATGGCGGCAAAAAGGAAGTCAAGACGATCCTCAAGGGGCTCAACATGCCCACCGGCCTCGCCTTCAAGGATGGCGCGCTTTACGTGATCGCGGTCGACAAGCTGCTCAAATATGAGAACGCGGAAGCCAATCTCGACAAGCTCGGCGAGGGCAAGGTGGTGTATGACGACATGCCGTCCTACGCCGCGCATGGCTGGAAATATATCGCGGTCGACAAGGACGGCTGGTTCTACATTCCCTTCGGACCTCCCTTCAACATCGGCATTCCGCCGACCAGCGTGTCGCAGATCCGGCGCGTCGATCCCAAGACCGGCAATGCCGAAATCTGGGCGCTCGGCGTTCGCAACAGCGTCGGCGGCGATGTCGATCCGCGCACCGGCAAATACTGGTTCACCGAGAATGCCCGCGATTGGGTCAGCGACGACCTGCCGAGTGATAAGCTCAACATGATCTCGAAGATCGGCGAGCATTTTGGCTACCCTTATTGCCACCAGGGGGACATGCCGGATCCGAAATTCGCGATGGGTCACAAATGCTCGGAATTCACGCCGCCCGTGCTCAATCTCGGTGCCCACGTGGCTCCGCTCGGCATGAAGTTCTATACCGGCAATCAATTTCCGGCCGAGTACAAGAACAACATCCTGATTGCCGAACACGGCTCGTGGAATCGACATAAGTACCAGGGCGCGCGGATCATGCGCGTGATCGTTGGTCCCGATGGCAAGAATGCCAAGCAGGAGGTCTTCGCCTCCGGCTGGCTCGAAGGCGATCAGGGTTATCTCGGCCGTCCCGCCGACATCGTACTCGACAAGGACGGTTCAATCCTCGTTGCCGATGACTGGGCCGGTGCGATCTATCGCATCAGCTACAGCAAGAAGTAAAACGCGACTAATCAGGCTGTGGCACTTCGACGAGGAGCCGCAGCCTGATTTGCCGTTGGTTGAAATTTCGTCGTTGCGGATCGCCCGCGCAGCGGGCGAGTCCGGAACCCATAACCACGATTCGGGTTTATGGATTCCGGGCGTGCGAAGAAGCGCATCCCGGAATGACGAGTGCGATAGGTGAGATGTCGATCATGCGCAGCCGACTTTTCCGATACGCGCTGCGTGGCCTCGTTCTGGGATCCTCGGCGCTCGCGACAATCTGCACCCATGCCGCCGACGGTGCCGCCGGCAAAGAAAAGGCCGAGATCTGCGTCGGTTGTCACGGCGAGAACGGGATTTCGCAGACCGAAAATATTCCCTCGCTCGCCGGCCAGCCCGATCAGTTCATCCAGTGGCAGCTGGTGTATTTTCGTGCCGGAGCGCGCAAGAACGACCAGATGCAGCCGATTGTTGAGCAGATCAACAATGAGGATATCCGCAATCTCGGCGCCTATTATGCGTCTCTCACGCCGCCGAAAGGGCCGCAAGACGACAATCCGGATTTGTCTGAAAAGGGCAAGCAGGCGGCCGCGGGGCGGCGCTGCGCATCATGCCATACCGATAACTACGCCGGCACCAAGGCCGTCGCCCGCCTCGCCGGCCAGCGCGAGGAATATCTGGTCAAGGCGCTCCAGGATTATAAATCGGGCGCGCGGTCCGGCGGCGGCCAGGCGGCGATGGCCGACGTCGCGTACCCCTTAAGCGCAGAAGAGATCGAAGCCCTCGCGCATTATCTCGCGCATCTGTAGAGCAGCAAAGAGAACCTCATCCTGAGAGGCGCGGTTCAGCGCGCGTCTCGAAGGATGGAAGCGGAAAGACCGCCGCTTTGGCCCTGGTTCGAGACGCGCAAGATGCGCTCCTCACCATGAGGAGCTCACCCCGCGCTGCAGTTCATACGCTTTCAGATGCGTATAGGCGATGCGCAGCCTTGGCACCGGGATCTTTGCGGCATCGGCCCGCGCGACGAGATCGCCCACCACGTGATCGGCCTCGACCGGCAGGCCTGCCTTGATATCGCGGAACATCGATGCGGTCATCGGCGAGCCTTCCGTCGTGAGCATGCCCTTGACACGCTCAAAGAAGGGGCCGCCGGGCGCGTAGCCTTCGGCAGTCGCAATCGCGCTGCATTCATCGAGGATACCGAGCAGAAAGTCCTTGCCGCCCGGTGCGCCCAGAATATTGCCGACCGAGGTCCGCATCAGGCCGGTCGAAGCCGCGAGCGAAGCCAGGAACACCCATTTTTCCCACATGTCCTGCATGATGTGTTCGCTGGCGACCGCACCGAAGTTGCCGCTGGAAAAGACCTCGGCGATGGCGCGAACGCGGTCTGACATCTTGCCGTCGCGTTCGCCGAAATTGAGCGACTGCATCGGCGCGAGCTGAACCACTTCGCGCGCCTCGTTGAGCGTCACCGCAATCGCGCAGAGCCCGCCGAGCACGCGCTCGGCGCCAAATTTATTGTCGAGCACGTTGAGGTGCAGCATGCCGTTGAGCAGCGGAATGATCGAGGTTTTTGGGCCGACGGCCGGCGCAAAGGACTTGATCGCATCCTGGAGATCGAAGGCCTTGCAGCTCAATAGCACCACCTCGAATTTCTCTGCGAGCTTGTCGGCCTGCACGGTCGGCGGATTCTTCAGCGTCACATCGCCGTTCGGGCTCTTGATCACGAGGCCCGTGCCCGCGAGTTCAGCCGCGCGTTTCGGGCGGACCAGAAAAGTGATGTCGTGGCCAGCCTGAAGCATCCGGCCGCCAAAATACCCGCCGATCGCACCGGCACCGACCACGAGAACGCGCATTGTTTACTTCCTTTTCCGATGGCCGAATGGCAAATAGGGAGCGGCGAATAGCAAGCGTACCATTCGCTACTCCCTATTCGCTATTCGCCTCTATCACTTCCCCGAGATCATTTCCTCGACTTCGCGCAACTGCTCCTTGCCGAAGAACATCTCCTTGCCGACGAAGAAAGTCGGCGAGCCGAACGCGCCGCGCTCGACCGCTGCTTGGGTGTTTTCGATCAGTTTCGCCTTGACGTCGGAATCCTGCGCGCGGACGAGCAGTTTTGCCGCGTCGAGGCCGGACGAAGCAAGCGCCTCTGCCGCTACTTGGGGGTCGTCCATCTTCTTGGGCTCGACCCACATGTAATGGAACGCCGCCTCGACATATTTTTCGAACACGCCTTCGAATTGCGCTGCGATCGCGGCGCGCATCAGGTTCAGCGTGTTGACCGGGAAGAACGGATTCCAGGTACAGGGCTTGACGTTGAAGCGCTTAATGAAGCGTTCGGTTTCAAGCTTCATAAATTCCGGCTTGTTCTTGACGCCGGCAAGCGCCTCGGCCGGAGACTTGTTGTTGGTGGCCTTGAAGATGCCGCCGAGCAAGATCGGGACGTATTCGAATTTTACGTTTGTGCGCTTTTCGATCGCGGGGATCGCCTCATGGCTGAGGAACGCGTTGGGGCTGCCGAAATCGAACAAGAACTGCGGGTTCAAACTCATGGCGGTCTCCTTGACGTTTCTTGTAGATCTTGCATGAGCCATTGTGCCGCAGCCGCCATGGCTGCGTCTCCAGTATCACGATGGTCATAACACTGTGACGCCTCCAAGGTCATGGTTCTCGCTGTCGGCGCGATCGCCGTAGGCGAGCTTGACGACGTGGTCGCGAATGTCGACCGGCCAGTCGGCGATCTGGTTGAGGAAGCGCTGCCGGTCGTCGGCGAACAAGGCGCGCGACGCTTCGTCAAAATTCGTCAGATTATCGGCCATCGCCGCCATGAAATGATAGGCGGCATCCCGTGCCGCGCGCTGGCGGTCCCTGTCGCCGTTCGCGCGGCGGGCCTCATCCACCAGCTTGCGCAATGCGACCGAAGCGCCGCCCGGCTGCACATTGAGCCATTCCCAATGGCGCGGCAGCAGCGTCACTTCGCGGGCGACCACACCAAGCTTTGGCCGGCCGCGGCCGCGCGGTTCGTTTGGCTGAGTGTCCTGCGCACGGCCTGAAGTGGCTTCGGGCAGCCTTGTCAGTATTTCGTCGTCGGTTCCGCGAAGGTCGAGATCGATCGGCCGTCCGGTCCCGTCGCTGAAAATCGCAATCGGTTCGGAGCCATGCTCCGCGCGTTTGACGGCCAGGGCGACCTCGGCCAGGGGGCCCGATGCAAGGCGGCGGCGGCCCTCGAAGGCTGTAAAAGTCTGGATCATCGCAAAAAGGCCCCTCAATTTGTCTCTGGACGCATTTAATAGCCGGGTATAATTGGCTTGTCAATATCACCCGGATAAAATAATCCAAGAGCGTGATGCGACTTCCATTTGGCCGAATCGCTAATCCCGCGATTGCCTGATAGGGGATCGGCCACAAAGGCTCGCGCACGTCGGGGGGACGACCATGCTGACGGTTCATCATCTCAACAATTCACGCTCGCAACGCGTGCTGTGGCTCCTGGAAGAACTCGGCGTTCCCTACGAGATCGTCCGCTATCAGCGTCAGCCGGACATGCGCGCGCCGAAAGAGCTTCGGGACATTCATCCGCTCGGCAAATCGCCTGTTATCACCGACAACGGCAACACCATCGCGGAATCCGGCGCGATCGCCGAATACATTCTCGGCACCTATGGCAACGGCAGCCTGATCCCGCCGCCGAACACGCCCGAGCGGCTGCGCTACACCTATTGGGTGCATTATGCCGAAGGTTCGGCGATGCCACCGCTGCTGCTGAAATTGTTGTTCACGCTGATGCCGAAACGCGCGCCGGCGTTGCTGCGTCCCCTGGTGCGCAAGGTTTCCAATCAGGCGCTGACCACTTTGGTCAATCCGCAGCTCAAGCAGCACATGGCGTTCTGGGAAAGCGAACTGGGAAAAAGCGAGTGGTTCGCCGGTGAGGCGTTCACCGGCGCCGATATCCAGATGAGCTTTCCGCTGGAAGCAGCCGCCGCGCGCGGCGGGCTGGAGCAAGGCCATCCAAGGGCGATGGCCTTCCTCGAACGCATTTACGCCCGCCCGGCTTATGCGCGCGCCCTTGAGAAGGGTGGGCCGTATATGGTCGGGCGCTGAGCAGCCGGCTCAGGCGGCCCGGATTTTGTTGAGGAAACCGTTCACGTTGGCGCGCAGCGTGTCCGATTGACGGCTGAGATCGTCGGCTGCGGTGAGCACCTGTGCAGCCGCTGTCCCAGCTTCGTGCGCCGCCTCGTTCACTCCGGCGATGTTTGATGCCACGGCATTGGTACCCTGCGCCACCAACTGGATGTTCTGGGAGATATCCCGGGTCGCCACGCCCTGCTCTTCCACTGCCGCGGCAATCGCGGTCGCGATCTCGTGCATCTGGCCGATCGTACCGCCGATCGCCTTGATGGCGTCGACAGCGAGGTTGGTCTCGCCCTGAATGGCCGAGATCTGCGCGGAAATTTCCTCGGTCGCTTTGGCGGTCTGGGTGGCCAGCGCCTTCACCTCGCTCGCCACCACCGCAAAACCCCTGCCGGCCTCGCCGGCCCGCGCGGCTTCGATCGTTGCGTTGAGCGCCAGCAGGTTGGTCTGGGAGGCGATACTCTGAATGAGCGAAACCACCTCGCCGATCTTCTGCGCCGTGCCGGCCAGGCCCTGGATGGTGGCGTTGGTGCGCTCGGCCTCGACAACCGCGGTGCTGGCGAATTGGGCCGACTGCGTCACCTGACGTGAGATTTCATTGGTCGAGGCGTGCAACTCTTCGGTCGCCGCCGCCACCGTCTGGCCATTGGCTGAGGCCTGATCCGAAGCCTCGGCGACGGCGTTAGCCTGTCTGCTGGTTTCCTCGGCTGTGGCCGACATGCTCCCGGCGGTGGCATGCATCTCCGTCGAGGCGGCGCTCAGCGTGTCCAGTGCCTCGCGGATCTGGGCGTCGAAGACCGCGATGTGCTCCTCGATGATTTGCTGACGCCGCTCTTTTTGAATCTGCTGCTCGCCTTGTTCTTCCTCGAGCCGGCGCGCCTTGATCGCGTTCTCCTTGAAAACCTGGAGCGAGCGGGCGAGGCCGCCAACCTCATCGGCCCGATCGGCGCCCTCGATCCGGATATCGAGATCGCCCTTGGCCAGCCTGGTCATCTCGCCGGTCATAAAGGCGAGCGGCCGGGAGATCTGATAGAGTGCGATCCAGCCGAGGACGCCGAACGCGCAGATCAGTCCGCCCGCCGCGCCGATCACCAGCCACGCCCGGGTTTTCGCCGCCATTTCGACACTGGCGTTGCGTGCCGCGGCCATTTGCTGCACGTTCATGGCAATGAGCTTGCCAACGGACTGGATGGCAGTCTGGCGGAACTTTGCTGCCACGCCTCGGGAATGGTCGAACGCCTCCCTGGTTTTGCCGGCGAGGGCGAGTTCGAACACCTGGGCGCTCGCTTGCTGCCGATTACCAACGGCGGTGCGGAAAGTTTCGATCAGCTCGCGCTGATCCGCGGCCTGGGTGATGGCCTCGAAGCGGCCGATCGCGTCGAGCGTGGCAGCGGTCGCCTTGTCATAGGTCTCGATATGCGACTTCGCCACCTTTGGGTCGTCGGCAGAGAGGATGACGTTCTTTTCGCTCACGGCGGCGCTATTGAAGGCACTTTCGGCCTGCAGCGCAAGCTGCACCCGCGTGGCGTTGCCGTCCACCAGGGCAGCCGCGGTGTCCGAAAGCTGCGTCACCGCAAGCGACGCATAGAGCACGATTCCGATGGAGACCACGGCGACAATGGTCGCTGGAACCGCAATTTTGGCGATGATTGCGATGTTACGGAATCCCAACAGCATGTCGTGTCCCCACTGCAACTTTTTCCTGATCATGATGAGTACCGTGCAGTCCTTAAGAATCTGCGCCTTTTTGAATTCCGAACGGCCTGAAATGCTCTGAACAGACCAGCTCGGTCCGAAAACCTCCTATGATCGGAGGAGTTCGGGTCGGCGATGGTTGTGGCGTGGCAGGTTCGTCCCCAGCGGGCTCTCTGAGAGTACAGCGGCGGACTTTGCAACTTTGTCCCGCGGATAGCGCCTGCATTCGATACCGCGTCAATGTTGCAAGGCCGCGATCACTTCCTTCACCAGCCGCCCAAGCCCGCTGATGTCGCCGGTTGGATCGACACTGTCGCCGAGTCGCACCACGACAAGGCGCTGCGAGGGGATGATCACGATGCGCTGGCCGAGATCGCCGGATGCGAAGAAAGCGTCGCGGGGAATGCCGATCCGCACCCGTGCCTTGGCATGTTGATGCTCGCTGCGATTGGTCCAGAAACCGGCGCCGTAATCGGTGTCAAGCGTGGCGGCGGCGGAAAAATCCACCCAGTCCTCGTGCAGAAGACGCTTCCCGCCGACCACGCCGTCGTTGAGATATAGCAGCCCGAACCGCGCCCAGTCCCGTGCGCTCGCCAGCATGTTGGCCGCGCCCTGCAGCGTCCCGCTGGCGTCGAACTCCAGCGTGACGTTGCGCATGCCGAGCGGATTGAACAGTTCGCGCCAGGCAAACACCAAGCTCTGCTCCGGCCCGCCGACGGCATCGCGGACGATTCGTGCCAGGAGCTGCGTGCTCGCACTGGAGTAATGCCATCGCGTTCCCGGCGAAGCGATCATCGGCGCCTTGACGGCAAAGCCGGCCATATCGCCATGCAAGTACATACGGCTGGAGGGGTCGAAGCCGCTATTGGTTTCATCCAGTGCAAGACCCGTGGTCATGCGCATTAGATGTTCGATCTCGATCTCGCGGCGCGGATCGTTCGCCCCGCGCCACTCCCGGATTGCCGCCGGCATTGACGGCGTCACAAGGCCCTGTTGCGTCAGGATGCCGATCAGCGCGTTCACCACGGATTTGGTCATGGAGAAGCCGAGCAGTGGCGTATCGGTGCCGATGCCGGCGGCATAGCGCTCGGCGATTACCTTGCCGTCATGCACAACCACCACCGCTTTGGTGCGCCGGAACGGCGGCGCCTCGGGCTCCGCAAAGGCGTGATCGAGCGCGGCCTTGAGGGCGGGAGCGGACGGCTCGACGATACTCGCTCCGGCAATCTCCGGCAGCAGCGGTGGCGTTTTGGACACTTTCAGCGCGTCGAGGTCGCTCTTGAGAATATAGGGCGCCTGTTGTCCCTCCAGCAGCACGCAACCGAGCCCTTCATGAAAGACGGCGCGGCTGGCGAAAAGTCCCGCCCCCGAGGCATCAACGGTCTTGCTGGGCCGGTCCAATTGATAGCGCATGGCCGACCGCAACAACCGAATGCCGGAACGGTCCATGATCTCCGAGAATGCGGTTTGGGGATCCACTCCGGAGACAAACGTCTTCGCACAGAGATTGTGGGCAACGACACCGGTGGCAACGCGGATGGCGAGATCGGGACGGAAGTAGGCGGCCGCTGCCACCAGCGCAGCCGGTATAAACCCTACGGCGATCCATTTTCGCCAGGCCACTCTATTCCCCCGCCATGAGCAGCGGTGTTCTAGCGCGCCTTCTGCGCTCCGCCAACCGAGGGCAATGGCTGCACGGTGACGCCGGGCGGTGGCACATCGTCGTCGGGCACGAAGAAGTCCGACACCAGCGGCACGGATGCATCGACGCGGTAGCGCTCGAAGTCGCGTACGCCGCTGTCGTACAGCACCTTGTCGTCAATGCAGAACTGCCCGGTGAACTCGCGGGACGGTTTGGTGAAGATGACACAGGCGGCGTCGCCCATGATTTCAGGCGTGCGGCTGGCGCGCATCATGGCATCGCCGCCCAAGAGATTGCCGACCGCGGCGGTGGCGATCGTGGTGCGCGGCCACAGCGCGTTGACCGCGACGCCGGCCGACTTCAGCTCGCCTGAAAGTCCGAGCACGCACATGCTCATGCCGTACTTCGCCATCGTGTAGGCGGTGGAATGCTCGAACCATTTTGTTTTCATGTCGAGCGGCGGCGACAGCATGAGAATGTGCGGGTTTTCGGCTTTCTTTAGATGCGGGATGCAATATTTCGACACCATGAAGGTTCCGCGCGTGTTGATGCCCATCATCAGGTCGTACCGCTTCATATCGGTCGTTTGCGAATCGGTCAGGCTGATGGCGCTGGCGTTATTGACGCAGATATCGATTGCGCCGAATTCGGCGACGGTCTTGTCGACCGCGGCGATCACCTGGGCCTCGTCCCTGATGTCGCAGAGCACCGGCAGTGCCTTGCCGCCGGCGGCGCGGATTTCATCGGCGGCCGTATAGATCGTGCCCTTCAGTTTCGGGTGCGGCTCTGCGGTTTTCGCGGCGATAGCGACATTGGCGCCGTCGCGCGCGGCGCGCAGCGCGATCGCCAGCCCGATGCCGCGGCTGGCGCCTGAGACGAACAGCGTTTTGCCTTGGAGTGATGTCATCGGAGTACCTCCAGTTAGGGACGCACGAGATCGTGGGGGCGACCTCCATCGCCTTGGATGGTTCGGCCGTGCTCATGACGCTGTTTGCGCGAAGGCTTTTTTGACCGACCTTTGTTCAGCCGCATCCGGTTGTGCGGAGGTGTCAATCTACTCCGATGTCCTCGTCAGGCAAATCCAGCCGCTTATTGCCCTGCCGCCTCGGATCCACGCGTTCGCGGATCGGGGGCGCCGAGCAGGCCGCTCGGCGTAATGGCGATCGAATTCGCCGACGTTTGGCCGAGTGGTTCGACCACCTTATGGCCTTTGGCCTTCAACGCCGCGAGCGTCTCCTCCGGGAAGCCGCGCTCCACGCGCACTTCGTCCGGCATCCATTGGTGATGCACGCGAGGCGCCGCCACGGCTGCCGCGATATCCATCCGGTAGTCCAGCACGTCGACGACGATCTGCAGCACTGCCGAAATGATCCGGCTGCCGCCGGGTGTGCCTGTTACCAGCATCGGCTTGCCGTCCTTCAGCACGATGGTCGGCGACATCGAAGATAGCGGCCTTTTTCCCGGTCCGGGCAGGTTGGCTTCGAACCCAACCAGGCCAAACGCATTGGATGCGCCCGGTGCCGCGGTGAAATCGTCGAGCTCATTGTTGAGCAGCACCCCGGTGCCGTCGGCGACCAGGCCGACGCCATAGGGAAAATTCAGCGTATAGGTGTTGCTGACGGCGTTGCCGCGACTGTCGACCACCGAATAATGCGTGGTGTTGCTGCCTTCGCGCGGCGGCGTCGCGGAGAGTGCGTCCGCCCACGGCGTGGCGCGATCCGGATCGATGCTGGCGCGCTGCTTCGCCGCGTAATCCTTCGCGAGCAGGACGTCTGTTGGCGCATTGATGAAGGCGGGATCGCCGAGATAGCGCGCACGATCGGCATAGGCGCGTTTCATTGCTTCGATCATCACATGCAGCGAGGCCGCGGAGCCCTGCTTCATGTCGGACATCGGAAAACCTTCGAGGATATTCAGCGTCTCGAGCAGGACGGTGCCGCCAGACGACGGCAGCGGCATCGAGACGATGTCATAGCCGCGGTAGCTGCCGCGCACCGGCGCGCGGATCACGGGCTCATACGATTTGAGATCGTCGAGCGTCATGATGCCGCCGGCGTCGACAATCGCGCTCACCAGCTTCCCGGCGACCGGCCCTTCGTAGAAACCGCGCGGTCCTTGTTCGGCGATTGCGGCAAGCGTCGCCGCGAGATCCTTCTGGACGAGCAAGTCGCCTTCGCGCAACGGTGTGCCGTCGGGCCGGGAGAAAACCTTGGTTGACGACGGCCAGCGCTCCATCCGCCGGCGCAAATAGGGCAGGGTGTCGGCGATGTCGTCGGTGATCTCGATGCCATCGGCCGCCAGTGCGAGGCCCGGCTTGACCAGATCCGCCAACGTGAATTTGCCCGAGCCGTATTTGTCAGCTGCGATGGCGAGCCCCGCGACGGTGCCGGGCACGCCGATGGCGAGCGCGGAGTCGCGCGACTTTGCAATATCCGGTTTGCCGTCAGGGCCAAGGAAAATATCGCTCTTGGTCGCCGCCGGTGCGGTCTCGCGATAGTCGATGGTAACGTCCTCGTTACGTTCCGCCGAATGGATCACCATGAACCCGCCGCCACCGATGTTGCCGGCGCGAGGGTAGGTTACGGCAAGTGCAAAGCCGGTGGCCACGGCCGCATCGACGGCGTTGCCGCCCTGTCGCAGAATATCGGCTCCGATCCGCGCAGCGAGCTTTTCCTGCGCCACCACCATGCCGTGTTGGGCGGGGACGGCGTGAATGGTATGGGAATCCGGCGGCGAATAGACGCGACGCTCCTGTGCACCAGCCTGCGTGCTGTACGCAACGACCAGCACGATTGCCGCAAAAACCCTGCGCCAACCGGTTGAAAAAACAGCCATCAAAATTCCGCCGTGGTTGAAGTCGGTGTGATATTCCGCGGAAGGCGAACGCGCTATTGGCGGATGCTATATGGGTTCGTACACGACAGGCAAAACGCCTGTTCGTGATTGGCAGGGATAATCTCGGCATGACGGCAGCAATTGCGGAGCCAGCCAGCGCGGCTACCACAAAAAAATATCCGGGCCGCGCCGCCGTCGTCAGCTGGATTTTCTTCGATTGGGCCGCGCAGCCCTATTTCACGCTGATCACGACCTTTGTCTTCGCGCCCTATTTTGCGAGCTTCGTGGCGCCGGATCCGGCAAGCGGACAGGCCTTGTGGGGATTTGCCACCGCGGCTGCCGGCCTGACGATCGCGCTGATGTCGCCCGTGCTGGGTGCGATTGCCGACGCCAGCGGCCGCCGCAAGCCGTGGATCGCGGGTTTCGGCGCGCTGCTCGTGATCGGCTCGGCCCTGATGTGGGTCGGAGCGCCCGGCGACGAAAAAGTCATTCCACTGCTCTTGCTGGCTTACGCGATCGCGAGCGTCGGCGTCGAATTCGCCACCGTCTTCAACAATGCGATGATGCCGACGCTGGTGCCGCCCAACAAGATCGGGCGGCTGTCCGGCACCGGTTGGGCTACCGGCTATATCGGCGGCATATTGAGCCTCATCCTGGTGCTCGGTTTTCTCGCCGCCAATCCTGAAACCGGACGCACGCTGTTCGGCGTTGCGCCGCTGTTCGGCCTCGATCCACTTGCGCATCAAGGCGACCGCATCACCGGACCGTTGACCGGCATCTGGTTCGCCGTGTTCGTGTTGCCGATGTTCTTGTTCACGCCGGATTATCCGGCGAAGCGTCCGATACGCGAGGCGTTGCGCGAAGGACTGACCGAACTCAAGCAAACGCTTGGCGAACTGCCGAAGCAAAAATCGATCGCGACCTTTCTGCTCGCCAACATGATCTACACCGATGGCCTGGTGTCGCTGTTCGCCTTCGGCGGCATCTACGCCGCCGGCACGTTTGGCTGGCACACCATTCAGATCGGTACCTTCGGCATCATCCTCGCGATCGCCGGCACGTTGGGGGCGTGGCTCGGCGGCAAGCTCGACGACAGGCTCGGGCCGAAGCGTGTGATCGTGGGAAGCATGTTGATCTTGCTGTTGTCGATCGCTGCGATTTTGCTGGTTGACAAGGATTCGATCCTGTTCGTCAAGGTCACACCGCCCGAGCCGGGCAGCGCATTGTTTGCCGGCGCCGCGGAGCGCGCCTATCTCGTGCTAGGATCTCTGATCGGCGCTGCCGGCGGCCCTCTGCAGGCGGCCTCGCGTACGCTGCTCATTCGCCTCGCGCCGAAGGATCGCATCGCGCAGTATTTCGGACTGTTTGCGCTGACCGGCAAGGTCACCTCCTTCATCGGCCCGCTACTGATCGGAGCCATTACGGCGGTTACCGCGAGCCAGAAGGCGGGTATGGCGGTGCTGGTGGTGTTTTTTCTCGCGGGGCTCGCGTTGCTGACAAGGGTGAGGGATTACTCCGCTCGTCATGCCCAGGCTTGACCCGGGCATCCATCATACTTCCAAAACGTTTTCCCAAGGAGATGGATTGCCGGGTCAAGCCAGGCAATGACGAATGTACATCAATGCCTGAAATGCCTCACCCCGGTGAACACCATGGCGATGCCATGGTCGTCGGCGGCCTTGATCACCTCGTCGTCGCGCACCGAGCCGCCGGGCTGGATCACGGCAGTCGCCCCGGCTTCGATGCAGGCCAGCATGCCGTCGGCGAACGGAAAGAACGCGTCGGACGCGACCACGGAACCCCTGGTCAGCGGTTCCGCGAGCTTCAGTTCGGCTGCCGCATCCTGCGCCTTGCGCGCGGCGATCCGCGCGGAGTCAACCCGGCTCATCTGCCCCGCGCCGATACCGACGGTGGCAAGGTCCTTGGCATAGATGATGGTATTGGACTTGACGTGCTTGGCGACGCGGAAGGCGAATTTGAGATCGCGGAGTTCAGCGTCAGTCGGCGCGCGTTTTGTGGCGACCTTCAGCGTCATGTCTTCAATCACGGCGTTGTCGCGGCCTTGCACCAATAGCCCGCCGGCGACGGTCTTCGCGGTCAGGCCGGCCGCGCGCGGATCGGGCAGTCCACCCGCCAGCAGCAGCCGCAGATTCCGCCGGCCACCGACGATCGTGATGGCTTCTTCGGTTGCATCGGGAGCGATGATCACCTCGGTGAAGATTTCGGTGATGGCGCGCGCCGCGTCCGCATCGAGCGTGCGGTTGACTGCGACGATGCCGCCGTAGGCCGAGGTCGAATCGCAGGCCAGTGCCTTGCGGTAGGCGCCGACGAGATCGGAACCTTCCGCGACACCGCAGGGGTTGGCGTGCTTGACGATGACGCAGGCCGCGGTGCGCCCGGCGTCGAACTCGCCGATGCATTCGTAAGCCGCATCGGTGTCGTTGATGTTGTTGTAGGAGAGTTCGCGGCCTTGCAGCTGCCGCGCGGTGGCAACGCCCGGCCGCTTGTCCGGTGTCGAATAGAACGCAGCGGTCTGGTGCGGATTTTCGCCGTAGCGCAGCGACTGGATCAGCCGTCCACCAAAGGCGCGGAAATCCGGCGCGTCGTCCTCGAGCTGAAGCGCGAACCAGTTCGAGATTGCGGCATCATAGGCGGCGGTGCGCGCATAGGCCTTTGCCGCGAGACGGCGACGCAGCGGCAGTCTTGTCGCGCCCTTGTTCGCCGCGAGCTCGTCGAGCACCGCTTGATAGTCCTGCGGCTCAATAACAACGGCCACGTCGTCGTGGTTCTTCGCCGCCGCGCGGATCATCGCGGGGCCGCCGATATCGATGTTCTCGATGCACTCCTCGAAACCCGCGCCTCTGTCAACGCACGCTTCGAACGGATAGAGATTAACCACCAGGAGATCAATCGGCGCGATGCCGTGCGATTTCATGGCGTCAGCGTGCTCCTTGTTGTCGCGAATCGCGAGCAGCCCGCCATGCACCTTGGGATGCAGGGTCTTGACCCGGCCATCCATCATTTCGGGAAAGCCGGTCAGTTCGGAAACATCGGTGACGTTCAATCCGGCGGCGGCGATCGCTTTCGCGGTGCCGCCGGTCGATACGAGATCGACGCCGTGGCCGGCCAGCGCGCGCGCAAATTCGATCAGCCCGGATTTATCGGAAACGGACAAGAGAGCGCGGGTTACACGGCGCGGATGATCGGTCATCGATATACGTCCTGTGGAATACGCCCGCCGGGTAGCACGGTTTTACGCGGCGTGAAACCGCAGCCGACACTTCGGAGAAATATTGGCCACACCAACCCAAAGCCGGCCCACAAACGGCGTGATTTTTGGCCGGAGGATCTCGAAAAGCTGTTCTGTCAAGCAGCCTTGATGGTCGGAATATGACGCACGTCCTCGGTTCGCTCGGCATGCCAGGTATCGTAAGCGGCCTGCATTCGAGTCCAAATCCCTGCGCCATCGCCAAAAAGCTTGCCGAGCCGTACCGCGATGGCCGGCGATACCGGCTTTTTTTCCTGCAGGATGTCGTAAAGGTGCTGGCGCGAGATCCCGAGCAATCCCGCGATGTCGACTTTGGTTCGGCCGGTGGCTGGGATGATGTCATCGCGAAGCAGCGCTCCGGGATGAGTAGGGCAGCGAGCTTTGCCGCGCTTTGCCGCATAGACCATGTTTGCTCCTCTAATGGTATTGCTCGAAATCGACGCGGCAGGCTTCGCCATCTCCCAATTCGAAAGTAATGCACCAGGGTCCGTTCACGTGAACCGAATAGCGCTTCGGATTGAATCCCTGCAACGAATGAAAGTCGAAGCCGGGGACGTTCATTTCCTCGGCTTGAACAGCGACCTCGAGACGATCAAGCCTTGCGAAATACGCTTGTGCACCTTGGCATCGATCTTTGAACTCTTGCCTCTGCTCCAGAGCTCCGACAGGGCCTTGCTTTTGAAGGTTCTGATCACAAGTCACAATGTAAGCAACTAGCTTACACCCGTCAAGTGAGGCGGCCATCGGCTGACGGAACGGCATTTCCTAGAGCGGCAGTTCCGGCTCCCGCCGGGCGTTGCGCCGCGCGGTGGTTGCGGCAGGCGAGGTCTTCGAGCGCGCAAAGCTCCACCGGATCGAGGAGACCTGCCGCGCATTCTGCCGAATCACGATCTGAGTGGTGCGGCGCGGGCCGTCATTGCCGGCCAGGAATACGCTGTCCTCAAGGTCGACCTTGTCGTCGAGCGCCTCGAAGGTCCAGACGTCTCGGTTGGGCAGCACCAGCATCACGCCGCGCGCGTCGCTGAGCCGGCTGGCCTTCACCGAGGGATGGAGGTGAAACCGCAGCGCATAGTCAGCCGAACTGCCCCTGATGCGGCCGCCCGGCGGAGGCGCGAGGGTGTCCTCGCCGTCCAGTCGCGAGCCGTCATGGGCCGCCATGAGCACTCTCCGGTGCACGACGCCGAAGCGCGCGAGGTAGCCGTCATGCGAGGTGGTCAGGAGATCGCCGTCGGCCACCGCCTCGCGGTAGCTTTCGACATTGGCCGGCCCGCTGGTGATCGGTGCGCCCTGCAGCAGCCGCTTCATCGCCGACAGCTCCACGAACTGGCAGGATGAGGCGTCGTGGTAGGTGAGGGTCGAATGCGCCGCTGTGCTGCGCGCAAACGGCCGCCAGTTATCGCGGCCGGTCGTCGGCATGCCGCAATTGACCACGATCCGGCTCGGGCCGGAAGACAGTTCAAACGCGAGACAGCCAGCGTGGGCGTCCTGGCTGACGCTCGGCGGCGGCGGCGGCCCGGCATCGATGATCACCGTCATCGCACCGGCATCGAGCCGCTGGAACCCGGTGTGCGGCATGTTCGCCATCGGCACGCCGTGGGTATCGTCATAGGCGAGCAGGGTGGCCACCAGATCGGACGCTGCATTGCTCATCCCGTTGAACAGCGCAAAACTGCCGTCGCCGTGGCGAAAGAAGCGCAGCATCGGCATCATGCGGTCGATTGCGTTCAATAGCGCCGCTGGCGGCGCGATGTTGCGCGCGGCAAAAGTTTGCCGCAGCGGCAGCAAATCGCTGAGCAAATCGACCAGCGCGCCGGGATTGCGCGAGATGTGCCCGCCGTCGGGCAGGATTTGCCGCTGCAATTCGTCGGAAAGCCGGCGCGTCG
>JBJMTR010000017.1:0-7559 GCA_045811565.1 Bradyrhizobium sp. | reverse complement strand
CTGGTCGGCGACATGTCGCAGCCGCGCGGCGGGCCGATGTTCACCGGGCACGCCAGCCATCAGGTTGGATTGGATGCCGACATCTGGCTGACGCCGATGCCGAACCGGCAATTGTCGCGCAACGAGCGCGAGGAAATGTCGGCGGTCATGATGGTGCGCGACGACCGGCTCGACATCGATCCCAAAGTCTTCACACCGGGCCATCTCGCGCTCATCCGCGATGCCGCGCAGGAGCCGAGCGTGCAACGCGTTTTCGTCAACGCCGCGATCAAGAAAGCACTGTGCCGCGAAGCCAGGGGCGATCGCAGCTGGCTTTCAAAAGTGCGGCCGATGTACGGCCACGATTACCATTTCCACATCCGCATCAAATGCCCGCCCGGCAGCGGCGAATGCGAGGGCCAGCCCGAGCCATCTGATGGCGAGGGCTGCAAGCCTGCCGATCTCGCCTATTGGTTCAAGGATTCGGTCCTTCATCCGAAGCCCCCGAAGGTGCCACCGAAGCCGAAGCCGCCGATGACGCTGGCGCAGCTCCCCGCCGCCTGCAAGGCCGTGCTGAATGCGCCGGACGCGAAGCAGGAATTAGTCAAATCCGCGGGAGAACGAAGATCAAGATCTGGCCCGTGATTACTTGCATGATTTTAGCGACGAGCGTGAGCGCACCGACGCCTTATGCGGGAATGCAGGCGTGTTCGATCAAAGCGGCCCTTTACCCGGCCGACCAGCCTGTTATTGTCTGGGGATCGCGATATCCCGATCGACCGTAAGTCCGTTGGGTCTCCCGGAACAGCGCTTCCGCCGTCGCATTCTTCAACCAACGCCTGATTTGGCGCGCCGAGAGCGCGGCTCTCAATGCGTACGGAGCGCTTCCATGTATCGTCTTGCCGGAGCATTCACCGCTTTCGTCATCCTTTGCGGATCCGCCCATTCACCTGCAGCGGCCGAGACGACGCTCACCGTCTTCGCCGCGGCTTCGATGAAAAACGCGCTCGACGACATCGACGCCGCCTATGCCGCCAAGACCGGCATCAAGATCACAGCAAGCTATGCCGCAAGCTCGGCACTCGCAAAACAGATCGAACAGGGCGCGCCGGCCGACGTGTTCGTCTCCGCCGATACCGACTGGATGGATTACGCGACGTCCAGGAAGACCATCAATGAGCCAACCCGGGTCAATCTGCTCGGCAACAGCATCGTGCTGATCGCAGCCAAAGATTCCAAGATCGACAATCTGAATATCGGACCAGGCTTCGATCTTTCAAAACTCGCTGGCGACGGCAAGATCGCCACCGGCGACGTCAAGGCCGTACCGGTCGGCAAATACGCCAAGGCGGCGCTGGAGAAACTTGGCGCGTGGCAGGCCGTCGAGCCGAAATTTGCGATGGCCGAAAGCGTGCGTGCCGCGCTGACGCTGGTGGCCCGAGGTGAAGCCGTGCTCGGCATCGTCTATGCGACCGACGCCAGGGTCGAACCCGGCGTCAAGATCGTCGGCACCTTCCCGGCGCACTCGCACCCGGCAATCATCTATCCGGTGGCCGCGACGACGACCGCGAAGCCGGCGGCATCTGACTATCTCGCCTTCCTGCGCTCGGCGGCGGCAAAAGCCATTTTCGAAAGATACGGTTTTAAGTTCCTGGTCAGCCCAACGACGTAACCCTCGTGTTCGAGATTTCGCCGACCGAATGGACGGCGATCCTGCTGTCGCTGCGGGTCGCTATCATCGCAACGCTGGTGGCGACGCCGTTCGGCATCGCGCTGGCGTGGCTATTGGCGCGGCGCGATTTCTGGGGCAAGTCGGTGCTCGATGCATTGGTGCATCTGCCGCTGGTGCTGCCGCCAGTGGTCACCGGCTATCTGTTGCTGCTGACCTTTGGCCGCCGCGGCCTGGTCGGCGCGTGGATTGCCGATCATTTGGGCGTCGTGTTCGCGTTTCGCTGGACCGGTGCTGCGCTCGCCTGCGGCGTGATGGCATTTCCGCTCCTGGTGCGCCCCATCCGGCTGTCGATCGAAGCGATCGACCGCCGGCTTGAGCAGGCAGCCGAGACGCTCGGCGCCGCGCCCTGGCAGGTGTTTGCCACCGTGACGCTGCCACTGGCCTTGCCGGGCGTGCTGGCCGGCATGGTGCTCGGCTTCGCAAAGGCAATCGGCGAGTTCGGCGCGACGATCACCTTCGTGTCCAACATTCCCGGTGAAACCCAGACCATTTCGTCCGCGATCTATTCGCTGATCCAGACGCCCGACGGCGACACTGCGGCAATGCGGCTGGTGGTCATTTCGACCGTGATCGCGATGGGCGCCCTGATCGCCTCCGAATGGTTCGCACGACGCGCGTTGCAGCGCCTGCACGGGAACTGAACATGCTGCGCGTCGACGTCACAAAGCAGCTCGGCGAGTTCTCGCTTTCGGCCTCCTTTGAGAGTGAGGGCCGCGTTACCGGTCTGTTTGGCGCCTCCGGCGCTGGAAAGACCTCGCTGGTCAACATGATCGCCGGATTGCTGAAGCCCGATCGCGGCGTCATTTCGCTCGACGGTGAAACGCTCGACGACATCGCCGCGCGCGTCCACGTCCCGCCGCACCGGCGGCGCATCGGGTATGTGTTCCAGGATGCCCGGCTGTTTCCGCATCTCAATGTGCGGCAGAACCTCGATTACGGGCGGCGCATGAATCGCCTTGCCGACCATCCGGCGCAACGCAGCCGCGTCACCGAGCTGCTCGATATCGGCAGCCTGTTGGATCGTCGTCCCGGAAAACTTTCAGGCGGCGAACGCCAGCGCGTCGCGCTCGGCCGGGCGCTGCTGTCGGAACCAAGATTGCTGTTGCTGGACGAGCCGCTGGGGTCGCTGGACGAGGGCCGCAAGGTCGAGATCCTGCCCTATCTGGTCCGCCTGCGCGACGAGGCCAATGTGCCGATGGTCTATGTCAGCCACGACGCCGCCGAGATGCGCCAGCTCGCGACTCAAATCGTGATGCTGCGCGACGGCCGGGTGACCGCGCTTGGCGGCGTCAAGGTGTTGTCGGGAACCGCCACGTAAACTCGCCGCATCGCGCAGTGGAACTCGAAAGCTTGAGAGCTCGTTCAGAATGTACTTCGCAACCGATCGGACTAGACCGCTGCGGAGGAGCAAGTAAGCCCAGAGATTGACCCCACGACGTAGGACGGAGGTTAGCCATGCCGAATACTACTGGAATGAAGGATCACGTTTACAAGATCCTGGAACTCGTAGGATCTTCCGAAAAAAGCGTCGAGGAAGCCATTCAGAATGCCATAACCCGCGCATCAAAGACCATTCGCGAGATGAAATGGTTCGAAGTCGTGCAAACGAGAGGCCATATCGAAAACGGGTTTGTTCGCCATTATCAGGTCACCTTGCGAGTTGGATTTACATTGGAGGAGTAGTTCTCGGCACGCGCAGCGCCCCGGCGGCGCGAGCGCGAGCCCGTAAATCCACAACCACGAACGTTAGCGTGGATTCTGTGCCTGCGCTTCAGGTCGGCTGATCGAAGGCGTACGCAATTGCGCATCGGAGCGTCAAACCCCCGCCACCGACGACCAGATCTCCGCGAGCTTGCGCTTGAGCCTCTGCATGCGTGTCAGCGGCCCGCTCTCTTCCTCGTCCTCCGGCAGCCGAAGCCCGACGACATTGACTCTCCCGCCGCCGATGCTGCGCGCGACCAAGACGATGGTGTCAAGGGCAAGCTCCGCGCCTTCCTTTGGCGCGCGGTCGAGATGGATGTCGAAAAAATCGGATAGTGTGAGCTTCGCCTCAGCTTCATCCACTTTCACGCCGTAGATGTCGGCAAGCTCGCCAAGCGTATGCTCGCCCGAGACGACGAAGTCGCCGAGCAGATGCGGATCGGGCGCGGTGCTCGGCGGCATGTCGACAAAGAAACGGTCGAGCGCCTCGGCCCTTTCCGGCGGCGCCAGCAGATAGATGTAATCGCCGGCTGCGACCGGATCGGCCTCGTGTGGCGTGAGGATTCGCTCGTCGCGGATCACCAGCGTCGGCTTCGACCAGGACGGGACCAGCCCGCGCCGGAAGTACAGGCTTTTCGGGCGCACGGGATAGCCGACCAGTTGCTGCTCAAGCTGACCGGGCAGATCCAATTCGACACGTCGCGGGCCGCGATCCGCGCGCGGCAGCGCCACGTGCAGCCGCCGCGCCGCTGGCGCCAGCGTCCAGCCCTGCAGCAATAGCGAGATGATGACGACTACAAAGGCGACATCGAAATAGAGATAGGCTTTCGTTAGCCCAACCAGCATCGGGATCGATGCCAGGAAGATCGCGACCGCGCCGCGCAGGCCGGTCCAGGCGATGAAGATCTTTTCCCGCCAGTTGAACTTGAACGGCGCCAGGCACAGAAACACCGCGAGGGGCCGCGCCACCAGCATCAGTGCCAGCGCCACGATGACCGAGGCGCCGAGGCTGCCGAGCAGGCGGTGTGGCGACACCAAAAGGCCTAACAGCACGAACATCACGATCTGCGCCAGCCAAGTCGCGGCATCCAGGAATGTCACCACCGAGTTGTGCGCGCGGGTCGGCCGGTTGCCGATGATGATGCCGGCGAGATAGACCGCGAGAAAGCCCGAGGCATGCGCAATCTGCGCCGCGCCGAAGATCACCAGCGCTGCTGTCGTCACGAACGGCGCGTGCAGGCCCTGTGGCAGCGCCACGCGGTTGAGCGCCAGCACGACGAGGCGCCCGCCGATCACGCCGACAATGGCTCCGATCACCGCCTCGCGGACAAATTCCAGCATGATGTGCGACGGCGAGCTTTCCCCGCTTAAGATGAATTCAACCAGCATCAAAGTGAGGAAGATCGCGAAGGGATCGTTGGTGCCGGATTCCGCCTCCAGGGTCGCGCCGACGCGCGGGCGCAGGCGCAGGCCCTGCGTATGCACCAGCAGGAACACGGCCGCGGCGTCGGTCGACGCCACAACCGCGCCGACGAGCAGCGCCTCGGTCCAGTTCAGGTCGAGCGCGTATTTGGCGACCGGCCCCGTGATCAGCGCGGTCAAGAGCACGCCGACCGTCGCCAGCACCATCGACGGCGCCAGCACCGTGCGGATGCTTGGAAACCGCGTCTTTAGTCCGCCGTCGAACAGGATCAATGCCAGCGCCACCGACCCAACCAGGTAGGTGGTGCGGACATCATCGAACTGTAGCTGGCCGGGGCCGGCATCGCCGGCCAGCATGCCGATCAGCAAAAATACCAGCAGCAGCGGCGCGCCGAAGCGGAGCGCGAGCAGGCTCGACAGGATTCCGGCCATCACCAGAACCGCGCCGAGGAGAATAGCTATGCTGACCTGATCGAGGGAAGCCATTGCGCCTTCAAAAACATCTCAAATACCTGGAATGGCATCCTTATCGTCGCCACAGTTGGGCGCCAACCCATTTCTGATCACGGCGGCAATGTGCCCGATTTTACGGGCTTAGCTGGGCTTGCCGGCCTGTCCTATCGATAGCGTCAGCCCGCCGATTGTGGGAATCTGCCGGACATTCGAATCAACTTTGTCGGCGAGGCAGATCGGCCTCGAAATGAGAATTGCCATGGATTTCGGCCTGAAGGACGTCACCGAATTTCTGCTTTCCGCCGCGCGATCGGTGGGCGCCGAGGTCACCTCGCCTTGGTTCTATCTGCAGTTCGGCCTGATGCTGACCGGCGCCGGCATAGCCTATGCGGCCGAGGCGACCATTCGTGCGCGCGTGGATATGACTTCGCTTGCGATGCGCTGGCCGCTGCCATTGCGGCATTTCGTCCGCGTGCTGGTCGGCAGCGCTTCCACCGCGGTGTTCGCGATATTGATGATCGCAGCGCGCGTCACGATGTATCATTCGACCTGGCCGAGCCGCAGCTATCTGCTGGTGATGGCTGCCAAGCTTGCGCTGGCGTGGCTCTTGATCCGAATTGTGACGTCGGTCATCCGCAACGCCTTCATTGTGAAGCTGGTGTCATTGTCGGCATGGTGCATCGCGGCACTGAGCATCATCGGCCAGCTCGATGCGACCGCGGACACGCTGGATTCGGTCTCGGTCGTGCTCGGCGGCTTGCGACTGAGCCCGCTGGTTGTGATCAAGCTCGGCGCACTCCTGATCCTGGCGCTCTGGCTGACCAACATCGCCAGCAATTTTGCCGAGAGCCGGATCAACCGCACCACCGACCTGACGCCCTCGATCCAGGTCCTGCTGGTTAAGATGATCCGCATGGGCCTGATGATTGTCGCGATCACGATTGCGTTGAGCGCGGTCGGGATCAACCTGTCGGCGCTCGCGGTGTTCTCCGGCGCGGTCGGCGTCGGTATCGGTATCGGCCTGCAGAAAATCGTCGCCAATTTCATCAGCGGCATCATCCTGCTCGCCGATAAATCAGTGAAACCCGGCGATCTCGTCACCATCGGCGACAGTTCGGGGCGGATCAGCGCGATGAAGACGCGGTATATTTCGGTCGCCGCCGGCGACGGCCGCGAGTTCCTGATCCCGAACGAGGATCTGGTAACCCAGAAGGTCGTCAACTGGACCTATACCGACAAGAACACGCTGGTAAAGATCCCGTTCGGCACCAATTATGACGCCGATCCGCGGCTGGTCTGCAAGCTCGCCATTGAAACCGCCGCCGCCGCCGCGCGCGCGCTGAAGAACAAGCCGCCGAACTGCATCCTGATCGAATTCGCCGAAGCCGGGATGAAATTCTCGCTGACCTTCTGGATCGCCGATCCCGACGGCATGGACAACGTGAAAAGCGACGTGATGCTGGCGCTGTGGGACGAGTTCAAGCGCGAGGGCATCCGCGTTCCCTACCCTGTGCGTGAACTTCGCATCCGGGGCGGTGCGTTGCCGGTCGAGACCACCGTCGAGGTCCCGCGCTGACGGCACGTTTAGGCGCCGTCCGGCGGCCAAGGTTGGCTTGCACTGCCCGCGCCGATCATTAAATTAGGAGACAAATCAGCTGTTTCAGTTCCCTGTTTGCCCGCGAATTGTGATCTATCCATGAGCTATATCGAAGCAAGCGACACCTCGTTACGCAAGACCGGCCAGATCAAGCTGCATGGGCAAAGCGGCTTTGCCGGCATGCGCAAGGCCGGTGCGCTGGTCGCAAAATGCCTCGACGAACTCACCGAGATCGTCAAGCCGGGCACACCGACCTCGCGGATCGACGAGTTCGTGCGCGAGTTCGCCTTCAGCTATGGCGCCTATCCGGCGACGCTGATGTATCGCGGTTATCGCTATTCGACCTGCACCTCGATCAATCACGTGGTCTGCCACGGCATGCCCGGCGACCGCGCGCTGAAGGAAGGCGACATCGTCAATATCGACGTCACCTTCATCGTCGAGGGCTGGTATGGCGATTCCAGCCGCATGTATGCGGTCGGCGCGATCGCCCGCAAGGCCGAGCGGCTGATCGAGGTGACCTATGAGGCGATGATGCGCGGCATTGCTGCAGTGAAACCCGGCGCCACCACGGGCGATATCGGCCACGCCATTCAGAGCTTTGTCGAGCCGCAGGGCATGAGCGTGGTGCGCGATTTCTGCGGCCATGGGCTGGGGCGCATGTTCCACGACGAG
>JBJMTR010000016.1:0-7539 GCA_045811565.1 Bradyrhizobium sp. | reverse complement strand
TTATCGATGCCATTGAGACCACGGCGCAGGTGCGCATGGGGCGTACGCGATGACATCGACGCCAGCCCATCCCGACGCGCTCTCAGTATTGGATCGTCCGAATTCCTATATCGGCAAGACGGTGCCGCGGCCGAACCTCGACCGATTGCTGCAGGGTCGCGGGCTCTATGTCAGCGATATGGAACTGCCGCGGATGGCACATGTGGTATTTGTGCGCTCGCCCCACGCGCATGCGGCAATCAGAGGCATCGACGCCTCAGCGGCAAGACACCAGCCGGGCGTAATTGCCGTAGTAACCGGCCGGGACCTTGCCGCGGTCATTACGCCGTGGGTCGGCGTGCTCTCGCATTTGAAAGGCCTGAAATCCGCCCCACAAAGTGCGATCGCAACCGACCGCGTTTGCTGGCAGGGCGAAGCTGTCGCGGCCGTGGTGGCGACCAGCCGTGCCGCGGCCGAGGACGCTGCGGAGCACGTCTCAGTCGAGTATGAGGAACTCGATGCGGTGACGGACATGGACACCGCGCTCGAGCCGATGACGCCGGTCATTCATGCTTCCCTTGGCGACAATCTCGCTTTTGAGCGCAATCATAGCGCGGGCGAAGTCGATCAGGCTTTTGCCGAATCCGACGAGATCATCGAGGCCGTTTTCATTTTCGGACGTCATACCGGAGTGACGCTGGAGCCGCGGGCGGTGGTCGCTGACTGGAATGTTGCGGAGGCGCGGCTCACGATCTATCAGGGCACACAGGCGCCGCATATGGTGCAGAACATCGCGGCGCTGCATCTGGGCTTGAAGGAATCGCAGGTACGCGTGGTGTGCAAGGACGTTGGCGGCTCCTTCGGCATCAAGGTCCATATCTATGCTGACGAGATGGCGACCTACGCTCTATCGAAATTGCTGCGGCGGCCGGTCAAGTTCGTCGCGGACCGCATCGAGAGTTTCAATACGGATATTCATGCGCGCGATCACCGCTGCAAAGGCAAGATCGGCGTCAAACGGGACGGCACAATCACTGCGTTCGAAATAGACGATCTCACCGGCATCGGGCCCTATTCGATGTATCCGCGTACCAGCGCGATCGAGGCTAACCAGGTCGTCAACCTCGTCGGTGCGCCCTATGTGACGAAGAATTATCGTGCACGGGCACGGGTCGTGTTCCAAAACAAAAATGTTACGTGCCAGTACAGAGCCGTCGGCCATCCGATCGCTTGTTCAGTAACGGAAGGTCTGGTCGATCTGGCTGCAATAAAAGTCGGCATGGATCCGGTTGAAATCCGCCGCCGCAATCTAATTGCGGACGACGCTTACCCGTGCGCTTCGCCCTCGGGCTTGCGCTTCGAAAAATTATCGCATCACGCTTCGCTCGCCAAGTTGATCAAGATGATTGATTACGACGCACTTCGTGCCGAACAGGCAGCATTGCGAAGCAAGAACATTCATCGCGGCATCGGGATTGCCAGTTTCGTCGAGGTCACCAATCCCAGCGCGGCGTTTTATGGTGTCGGCGGCGCCAAAATATCGTCGCAGGACGGCGTCACGGTGCGACTGGACGCGCAAGGGTCCGTGATCTGCCAGACCAGCATCACCGAGCAAGGGCAGGGATCGGAATCGCTTACCGTGCAGATCGTCGGCAGCGTCTTCGGCGTCTCGATGGACCGAGTCCGAGTCATGCTGGGCGATACCGACAACACGCCCTACGGCGGCGGCACCTGGGCTTCGCGCGGTGCGGGCATTGGCGGCGAAGCCGCGCTACAGGCCGCGAAAATCCTGCGCAAGAACGTCCTCGATGTCGCAGCCGCGATCCTGCAATCCGCACCCGCGGAACTCGATATCGTCAACAATTGTGTAGTCCGTGCCAATGACGGCGCGCCGCGGATCGAATTGAGCGAGCTCGCGCGGATCGTCTATTTCCGCCCAGATACGCTGCCGCCGGGCATTCAGCCCGAACTGATGGCGACGCGTCATTTTGTTCCCCGCGAGTATCCCTTTGCATTCACCAATGGCGTTCAGGCCTCATGGCTGGAGGTCGAGACAGACACCGGCTTCGTGAAATTGCTGAAGCATTGGGTAGTCGAGGATTGCGGCACCATCATCAACCCGCAACTGGTCGATGAGCAGATAAGGGGTGGGGTGGTGCAGGGCCTTGGCGCGGCGCTATTCGAAAAATGCATCTATGATGAGCGCGGGCAGCTCACTAACGCCAACATCGCCGACTACCTGGTTCCGATGCCCGGCGAAATGCCCGATATTGATGTGGGCCACGTAGTGTCGCCGATGCTGGAATCGGAGTTGGGTGCCAAGGGCGCGGGGGAGGCAGGCACGGCGGGGGCTGCGGCCGCCGTGGTCAACGGGGTCAATGATGCGCTCAAGCCGTTCGGCACCGTAATTACCGAGATTCCGTTGACGCCTCAGGTTATCCTGACGGCTCTGGGCCGAATCTGAACAGGGACGCCGCCACCAAAACCAAATACAATAAAGCCAATTAGAAAATCGTGGGGAAGGAAACAACCATGCCGAAGAAGGTTACCAGCGCCCGGTCGATCTCCCGCCGCCGCGTCCTCGCTACCGCGGGCGCCGGCGCGGCGCTTGCCGCCTCGCCGTTTCGCATCAACTTGCTGCAAGCGCAAGAAGCGACCATCAAGATAGGCTTTCCGGTTCCCCTGACCGGACCCTACGGCACCGAGGCACAGGACCAGGTGCGCGCCGGACAACTCGCGGTCGCCCAGTTCAACGATGCCGGCGGACTCAACGGGCGCAAGGCCGAACTTGTGGTGCGTGACGACAAGCTTAATCCCGGTGAGGCGGCGACGCGCACGCTGGAACTGGTCGAAAAGGAAAAGGTCAATTTCGTTGTCGGCAGTCTTTCCGCGTCGGTGCAACTCGCAATCAACAATGTCACCAAGGAACGAGGCATCATCTTCAATTCGATCAGCCAGTCCGACGCCATCAACGAGGCCGCCGACTTCAGCAGATACACCTTCCACGAAGCCATGAACCCGCATCTGACATCGGGCGCGGTCGGCCGTTACGCGTTCTCGAACTTCGGCAAGAAGGTCGCCTTCCTGACCGCCGACTATGCTTATGGCCATGAGATGGTTCGCGGCTTCCTCGAGGTTGGCAAGTCTTTCAACATTGAGAACCTCGGCGATATCAGGCATCCGCTGGGTACGTCGGATTTTTCCACGGTGTTGCCACGCATTCAGGCGCTGAAGCCTCATATCCTCTGCATCAGTAACTTCGGGCGCGACCAGCAGATCGTACTCAAGCAAGCCACCGATTTCGGCGTCAAGAAATCGATTCAGATCATCGCGCCGCTGTTGTCGCACGCCAGCCGGGTCGCGGCGGGCCCGCAGGCGTTCGAGGGCGTAATCGGCGGATGCTCATTCTATTGGGGCATCGAGAGCAAGTACGCCTCCACCAAGACGTTCAACGGCGCCTTCCGCAAGATGTATGACGGCAGAGTGCCGACCGACTATGGCGCGCTCGGCTATGGTGGCGTTCGCACTGTGCTCGAGGCCGTCAAGAAGGCCGGCAGCGTCGAGACCGACAAGGTGATCGCGGCGATGGAAGCGCTGAAATACGACTACTACAAGGGCCCGCAATATTATCGCAAATGCGATCACCAGTCGGTGCAGTCGGTGCTCGTGATTCAGTCGAAGTCAAAGGACATCAAGAGCGAGTCCGATGTATTCGACGTGATCAGCACGGATGAGCCAAATGAGGCAAACCTGCGCAGCTGTGAAGCGCTCGGCCACAAGTCCTGATCTGATAAAAGGTGCCTGCCGCTAGCGGCACGCGCCGCGTTCCGAGGAAACGCATGTTGGGCCTGAGCTTTGATCTGATCGCGCTGCAATTATTTGCCGGGTTCGCGCTCGGCGCGATCTACGTGCTGTTCGCAATCGGCCTCTCCTTGATTTTCGGCATGCTGACCGTGGTCAACTTTGCACACGGCGCGTTCTATATGGTCGGTGCGTATGCGGGGCTCTACATGCTCTCGCTCGGCGGCGATTTCTGGATTTGCCTAGTCGGGGTACCACTGGTGATCGGCCTGTTTGGCATGGCGGTCGAGCGCGTGTTGATACGGCCACTCTACGGTCGGGGCATCGACTATCCTTTGCTGCTGACGTTTGGTCTTAGCTATGTGATGGTCGAATGTGTTCGCATCGCCTTCGGCAAGACCGGCTATCCCTTTGATACGCCCGAAATCCTGCAGGGCGCCATCAATATTGGCGTCGGCTATTTCCCGCTCTATCGTCTGTTCGTGATTGGTGCGACCGCGGCCGTGCTGCTGGCGCTGTGGCTGTTTCTGGAAAAAACCAGTTTCGGCCTGATTATTCGCGCCGGCGCGCGCGATCCGCAGATCGTTCGTGTATTGGGTGTGGACATCTCCAAGGTCTGGCTGATCGTGTTTGGGATCGGCACCGCGATTGCCGGTCTTGCGGGATTGTTGGCGGCGCCGCTGCAGGGTGTTATCCCCGAAATGGGTGGCACGATTCTCGCCGAAGCCTTTGTGGTGACGGTGGTCGGCGGTATGGGCTCGATCGGGGGCGCCGTGTTGGCGGGGCTTTTGGTCGGCGTTGTCGTCAGCATTACGTCGCTGTTTGCGCCGGAAATGGCCAAAGTATCGATCTTTGCCCTGATGGCGGTGGTCCTGATCGTGCGGCCGCAAGGCTTCTTCGGCCGCGCTGGATTGCTGAGTTGAGCGCTGCATGAGTAATACAGTGGAGACATACAAACGGGCCATACCCGTGAGCTGGTTCGAGTTCGCGACGGGGCATCGCGCCAGTATTGCCAGCCTTGTCGTTCTGATCTTTCCGCTGGTTATGCCATTCACGGCGCTGGCCGTAAACATCCTGATCTACGGTCTGTATGCGCTCGGCTTCAATCTGGTCTTCGGCTATTTGGGATTGCTGTCCTTCGGACACGCGGCATTGTTCGGCACCGGCGCCTATCTCTGCGGGATCGCTTTCGTGCATTTCGCACTGCCATGGTACGCGGCGATCGCGCTGGGTATCTTGGGCGGCCTGTTGATGGCACTGCTGATCGGGGTGCTGGCGATCCGTACCCGCGGCATCTATTTCGCGATGGTGACGATGGCGCTGTCGCAATGCGTCTACTATCTTTTTTATCAGGCAGTCGGCTGGACCGGCGGCGAAAACGGCCTGCGCGGCATCAATGTCCGCGTGATCAATTTCCTTGGGCTGAGGCTCGATTTCATCAACCCCCTCACGCGCTATTATGTCATCGCGGCCTTCGTGATAGCGGCATTCTTCGTGCTCTCGCGCATACTGGCTTCGCCTTTTGGCGCTGTCATCGAGGCAGTTCGTGAAAACGAACGCCGCGCGCGCGCCTCCGGCTACGATGTCACGCTGACGCGTCTGATCACTTTCGTCTTGTCGGGCGGATTCTGCGGACTGGCTGGCGCGCTGCAAGCCCTGCATCTTTCTATCGTGCCAATCGAAATCATGCATTATGAGACGTCGGGGTTGGTCGTAATGATTGCGCTGCTCGGCGGAATGGGAACGTTTTTCGGTCCGATGATCGGCGCGGCAGTGTTTCTGGTGCTGGAAAACCTGGTCTCGCTCTGGACGGTCCATTGGCAACTAATCGTGGGCGCGGTCTTCATCATTTGCGTGCTGTTCTTCCCGGCCGGAATCTGGGGCACGCTGATCTCGCCTGTAAAGCGATGACGGAAGTCACCTGGCCATCGAAGCCGGTGATCTTGCGCACCAAGGGCGTGGGTAAGGTGTTTGGCAAATTCGTCGCGTTGAACAACATCTCGGCGGAATTCTCCAAAGGTGCGGTCACCTCGATCATCGGCCCGAACGGCGCAGGAAAAACCACCTATTTCAACCTGTTGTGCGGCGCGTTACCGCCGTCCAGCGGCACGGTGGAGTTCGAGGGCAGGGATGTGACCGGTCTGCCGCAGCATCACTTTGCGCATATGGGCATCGCGAAGTCGTTCCAGATCACCAGCGTGTTTCCGCAACTGACGACGCGCGAGAACATCCGACTCGGGTTGCAGGCACTAGTGTCGCGTTACAATATGTGGCGGTCGCGCGCCCGATTTCGCGAATTGACCGAACAAGCAGACGAGCTTCTCGTCACGGTTGGGCTCTGGGAGTCGCGCGAGCGTGCGGCGAAGACTCTGGCCCATGGCGAGCAGCGTGCGCTGGAAGTCGGGATGGCGTTGGCCAGCCAGCCGCGGCTATTGCTGCTCGACGAGCCGACGGCCGGGATGAGTCCCGAAGAAACCCGGACCATGATGGATCTGATCGTAAAACTCGCGCGCGAAAGGACCGTCATCCTCGTCGAGCACAAGATGAAACTGGTGCTGGGAATCAGCGATCGGATCCTGGTGTTGCATCATGGCGAACTGCTGGCCGAAGGCACGCCGCAGGAAGTCCGTCAGAACGAGGCCGTAAAGCGGGTCTATCTCGGCCAGCGGGAGCACTGACCGGATGCTGCGACTCCAAAATCTTAACGCCTGGTACGGTGCGAGCCATGTGCTCCAGGACATCAGCATCGAAGTCGCCAAAGGGGAGATCGTCTGCCTGATCGGCCGCAACGGAGCCGGCAAGACCACTACGCTGAAATCCATCATGGGCCTGATGGACCGGACGCGCGGATCCGCGATTTTCAAGGGCAAAGAGCTGCTCAGTCAGCCCGCGCATGTGCGCTTTGCCCTCGGGCTAGCGTACGTCCCGGAAGAACGACGCATTGTGCAGGGACTTTCGGTACGGGAAAATCTCAGGCTCGGTCTGGTCGCATCTCCTGAAAAGAAGAGAGAGGGTGAGTTGATCGAGGATATCGCGAAAATTTTCCCGCGGCTGGCCGAGCGTCTGGATCAGGAGGCGGTTACGATGTCCGGCGGCGAGCAACAAATGTTGGCGATCGCGCGGGCCATGATCGCAAAGCCTGATCTAATCATGCTCGACGAACCCTCGGAAGGCATCATGCCGGTTTTGGTCGATGAGATGTTCGAGCTGTTTCGCAACATGAAAGCGCAGGGTACCACGGTGCTGCTGGTCGAGCAGAATGTGGAGCTGGCACTCGATATTGCCGATCGTGCCTATGTGCTGGATCAAGGTGCAGTCGTGCACCAGGGGTCCGCGCAGCAGCTCCTCGCCGACAACGAAGTCAAGGAACGTTACTGCTCGGTTTGAGCAGATCGTCTAACATCAGCCGTGTTTAAGGGAGGCTTCAGCAATGCGCATGCTCAAATTGTTGATTCCAGCGCTCGCGCTGCTTCTCGGCCCCTCTGCCCTCGCGCAGTCGGCCTATCCGGACCGGCCGATCAAAATGATCGTGCCGCTGGCGGCGGCGAGCGCCGTCGATGTCGCGGCGCGAATAGTGACGCAGAAGATGGCCGACAACATGGGCCAGCAGTTCGTGATCCTGAACCAACCCGGCGCGTCCGGGCTGATCGGCGCGGAGCAGGTCGCTCGTGCCGAGCCGGACGGCTACACGATTGGCGGCTTCAACGACAGCATCATGACCATGGTGCCGAACCTGCAGTCGAAGATGCGCTGGGACAT
>JBJMTR010000015.1:0-12193 GCA_045811565.1 Bradyrhizobium sp. | reverse complement strand
TCGCGACCGACCACAAAGGTCGCCGGGATCGGCAGCACGCAGCCATCATTGCCGTGAAATTCCGAGAGATTCAGATAGGCGAGCAATTGCTGGATTTCGGTTCCGAGCCAGATCGCCAGATTCAGCGATAGCGCATAGCCATTATCGAGATCGCTCAACACCGGGAACGGCACACCGGACTCAGATCTGAACTGCTCGGCATATTTTTGCGTTTCGGGCATGATCGCGACGATCTGAGCGCCTAACGTCTTGATCTGATCCTGCGCCTGGATCACGGCACTCACGTTCAGTCTGCAGTAGGGGCACCAATGCCCGCGATAGAACATCACGACCACCGGTCCCTCGGCGATGAGCGCTTCCAGATTGATTAACCGGCCGGTCTCGTCCGGCAGCATGAAGGGCGGCATCACCTCGCCCGGCCGTGGCGCGTTTTCTCCGCCGCCGTTTTCTCGGAGCCGCGCGATCAGACGGTCGACCGCTTCGCTATAGGCCGGAAAGAATTCCCGGCCTGCCGCGGCATAGGCCCCCAGCTGCTCGCTCAGCGTGCCTTCCATGTCGCGGCAGCGCAGGAACGCCAACCTGAGGCGTTCGGCGTTGGCAGGGGAAAGCTGCGTCATCTCTTGCTCCGACCGACGAATAGGGTTTGATCTTATTTTCCGGTGCAGGCCGCCCGCAAGGGGCGGCCTCATGGATATCTTCAATCAGGGCCGATAGAAATTTCCGGTCGGGTCGAGTGTTCCCGACGTCGAGTAGAGCTGGCCGTTGTCCATGAAGAAGACCGTATTGTTCGGCACCTTGGTGGCATGCCTCATCATCGCTTCGTGGTTTTTCCCGCCTGAGGCCATGGCCACCGCCACCATTTTTCCGGGACCGGCATACATATAGGCCATGCCCGGGTTGAACTCCCAGGCAACTTGTGAAAACGCGGAGGTGGCGATAGCCGCGAATGCGGCGGCGATAACCGTCTTGGATAGCTTGGTCATGGGAATCCTCTCGATTGACCGGGACGCCCGCCAGCTGGGCGCCGGCCCATCAGAGACCGGATCGCCCGCCCCGAGAAATGCCGTTGCCCAATCGGTTCGATAGCCGCGAAGCATGGCGAGGGGATAGCGGCAGGCTATCGACTTGAGAGCGAGCGGGGCAACATTTTCGGATTGGCGACGCGGTTCGGTATCGCCGCCGGCCAGATCAGGGGCAATGTCTACGCTTACCCAGCGTTTTGCTCCGACATCAAGCACATGCTCGGGCACGCATGAGCGCGCATAGCACGGCGCTATGGAATCGAGAGCCAGCTGGCATTTCCTTCGACCAGCGATTTCAACCATTGTCGTGACGCAGCCGGCCGGACCATTCGGTGGCCAAGAGAGACAAGAGAAATGTAAAGGCAAACGTAAAGGCAAATCCAAAGGCAAGACGTAAAGGCAAACAGAGGAAACCACGACATGCTCAAATCCAACATCAAATCACAGACGTTTTGGCAAGCCGTCGCACTCACCGGCATCGTTGCCGGATTCGTTGCCGCGGCCTCGCCCGGCTTGGCCGGCGAATGCCCGGCCGACAAGATGAAAGCCAACGTCCGTGAGAAGGTCGACTACAAGCCCGTCGGCGTCACCGACGTGACGCTCGGCTCGATCAACCTGGAGAAGCAGCCGGCCAATATTCGGGATCGCGAACTGCGTTTCCGCAAGCTGACCATTGAGCCCGGCGGGATCGTGCCCTGGCATAGCCATGACGATCGTCCGGCGCTGATCTTCGTCCAGCAGGGCGAGATCGTCGAATATGCCAGCAACTGCGCCGAGCCCATCGTGCACAAGGCCGGCGACATCAGGCCGGAAGTGTTCGGCACCTCGCATTGGTGGAAGAATCTGGGGACGCAGACCGTCATTCTCTATGTCGGCGACGTCCGCAAGGACCCACACGACCGCAACATGTAACCAGATGTAACGAGCGCACGCCCACGGCTCTCGTTGCCGGATGTGACGTCCTGGAATCCCCCGTGCTGCCCCACACGCCCAGACGTCACATCCCCTTTTGTATCTCTCGCGAGCGCGCCATGACCGAGCTACCCGCGCAATTCAAATCCGAAGCGATGGACATGCACGGTCACTCGCCGGGCGTGGTGTTGCGGTCGGTCGTCATTGGTCTGACCGCCTTCCTGACCGTGGTCGACCTTTTCGCGACGCAAGCGATCCTTCCCTCGTTGACCCGACATTACAATGTGACTCCGGCCGCGATGGGATTTGCGGTCAACGCGAGCACCATGGGCATGGCGGTCGCTGGCCTGATGATCGGCTTCCTGAGCCCGCACATCGATCGGCGGCTCGGCATCCTCTTAAGCCTCGTTCTGCTTGCAGTTCCAACCGCCCTGCTCGCCGCCGCGCCTGATCTCACCGTGTTCACGGTCCTTCGCATTGCGCAGGGACTGTGCATGGCATCGGCCTTCGCGCTGACGCTCGCCTATCTTGGCGAGCAGTGCAGCGCGATGGATGCCGGAGGCGCCTTCGCGGCCTATATCACCGGCAATGTCGCGAGCAATTTGATCGGCCGCCTTGTATCCGCAGCCGTCGTCGACAGCCTCGGACTGGCATCGAACTTCTATTTCTTTGCATTGCTCAATCTCGCCGGCGCGGCGCTGGTTTACTTTACCATCCAGCGCGTCAAGCCGATGCATGCGATGCCCGCGGCGCAGTCACCCCTCGATGCGACGGTTGAACACTGGCGCAATCCGTCGCTTCGTGCCGCCTTTGCCATCGGCTTCTGTATCCTGTTCGCCTTTATCGGCACCTTCACCTTCGTGAATTTCGTCCTTGTGCGCGCGCCGCTGTCGCTCTCGCGCATGGATCTCGGATTTGTCTATTTGGTCTTCCTGCCCTCGCTTGCCACGACGCTGTTTGCCGGAAAGGCGGTCGCGCGATTTGGTACGCGGCCGGCGATCTGGGGGGCGCTCGCGGTCGCAGCCGTCGGCCTTCCATTGATGCTGTCGTCGCACCTTCCGGAAGTCCTGACCGGCATGGTTCTGGTCGGCGTCGGGATATTCTTTGCGCAGGCTTCAGCCACCGGCTTTGTCGGCCAGGCGGCGGCTGAAAATCGCGGGGTGGCAAGCGGGACTTATCTCGCCTGCTATTTCCTCGGTGGCCTCGTCGGCAGCGCCGTGCTTGGCCAATTGTTCGATCGGTTCGGATGGACCGCTTGCGTTGCCGGCGTCGCTGCATCGCTGGCTCTGGCGGCGCTCGTCACCGCTCGCCTGGTGCTAACGCCGCGGTCCGCCGTGTCTCCGGCATGATCAGCCAGACCATCGCCAGCCCAAAGGCGGCGGCGCCGGCGAGCCCAGTGAAGGCGACGCTGCTGCCGAGCTTGTCGCTGACATAGCCGGCGAGCACGGTACTGAGCGACGCCCCGATCCCGACCGCAGTGCCGACGATTCCCTGCGCCAGGTTGAAGTGACCGGTCCCGAAGGCAATATCGGCCACGACCAGCGGCACCAAGACGCTGAACACGGCCGCAGTGATGCCGTCGAACACCTGCACCACGACCAGCAAATAGGGGTCTGTGACGGTCGCAAACAGCAGCCCGCGGATCGCCAGCGCCGCGAACGCCAATAGCAATAGCGGTCGCCTGCCCCGTTGCTGGGCCTTGCGTCCGACCGCGGGCGAGGTCAGTGCCACGATGGCCTGCGGCACGATGATGCAGGCGGCGATAAGAACCGGCGCCCATTGGCTGGACCGAGTCGTGACCACACCCGCCATCAACGGCAGCATGGCTGAATTGGCGAGCTGGAACAGCAGCATGCTGCCGGCGAAGATGAACAGCGTCCGCTTGCGCACCAGACCGAGCACACTGGTCGTTGCGGGATCGGGCACCTCTCGCACCACCGCGCCATGGGCTTGCGCAATATCGATCTCCCGTTCGCGAATCCGCGAGAGCGCCAGCAAAGTCGGGAACGCGAGAATGAAGGTGACAAGAAATACCGACCGGCTCGACAGCAGATAGCCGCAAGCGCCCATCAGCGCCGCCGCCGAGCCGTTGCCCAGCGATGCGAAGCGGGCGTTGCGCCCGAGCCGTTCGCCGATCGCCAGCGGACCGACCAGGCCGAGGCTGATCGCGGCGATCGCCGGCCCGAGCACGCAGCTCGCGAGCGCATGCAGTATTGCGGCCGCGGTCACGACGGGAAAAATCGGCCATACCGCATAGGCAAGCGCGCTAGCGCCGATCGCTGCGACGGCAAAGCCCGCCACCACCCGTTCGGAACGAGCAGCGTCGACGATGGCTCCGCCCGGCATTTGCCCAATCAGGCCAATGATGCCGCCGATCGACAGCACAAATCCGATCTCGACCTGGGTCCATTTCTGCGTCGTCAAATAAACCGCAATGAACGGACCGAAGCCGGTCTGCACGTCGGCCAGGAAAAAGATGAACCAGTCGAGGCCACGCTGGCTCTGACGTGAAGGTGACTTCGCTGCCTTGCTTGTTGCAGGTTCGACTGCCAGCGGCACAATATTATCACCGGCGGTCGACCGCTCGCGCCGATCACCGTCTTTAAGCTTTTCCGCCGAATAGGAAGGACGTGCAACCAGAATGCCTCTCCGCCTCTAGTGGTCGTATTCCCATGGGCGCAGACTTCCGGCAGCGCCAAGCACGATGAGCGGCGTGTCCTCTTTGTATTCGGGGGCCGCATTCACCTGCTCCTTGGTCAGTTCGAGTGTGATGCTGTCGCTTTTGCTCGAAACACTAGCGAAATGCAGCGCATTCCAGTCGACGACGATCTTCCGGCTGCCGACGCCAAGAAAGCCGCCGAAATCGATCACAGCGGCGCGCACCGCGCCCTCACGATCCACGATCACATCGACGATACGCCCCATGTTCTCATTGGCGGCGCTGCGGACCTCGCGGCCAAGTATGCCGTGTGCGTCCCTGGCGCCGATCACGGTGACAGATGGCGGTGGCGCCGGTTCTTTTTTTGCGCCATCCTGCGGTGCGGTCTTAGTCGCTGGTGGCGATCCCTGGTCATCGGCCGCCCTCGCGGGCGCAATTACGGCGAAGGCCGCGGCAACGAATGTGATGAAAATGTTCGCCCGCATAAGGCCTCCAGCAATACCAGAAAAGTAAACACTACACCCGAACCTTCAGTGCGTCAGCACGATTGATACCTGGATCAGGCCGCGTGTTCTCAACACCTCGAGCGAAACCTCATTTTCGTGGCGCCGCACCCGCAGGTCGACGCTGGAACCGCCAAGCTGCAGGTCGCGCAACACCACTTCGTTGAGGAACTCGGGCAAGCGCGGATCGCGCAGGCGGATTTCGCCGCGCACCGCATCGAATTCGAGACCGAGCGCTGCCTCCAGCAAGGTGAAGGGCGTAGCGCTCGCCCAGGCCTGCGGCGCGCAGGCGACGGGGTAGAGCACCGGCCCGCGCCGCCGTTCACGTTGGAAGCCGCAGAACAATTCCGGGAGCCGCCGCAGATCCATGTAGCTCGCGGCGTCGAACATGCCCTTGAACAGATGCGCGACCGAATGCTTCAGCCCATAGCGAGCGAAGCCGAGTGCGATCAAGGCATTGTCGTGCGGCCAGATCGATCCGTCGTGATACGACATTGGGTTGTAGCGGGCTTCGCCTCTTGCAACGGTGCGGATGCCCCATCCCGAATAGAACTTCTGGCTCATCAGATCGGCTGCGACCAGACGGGCACGATCTTCCCGCACGATACCCGTAAACAGCAGTTGCCCGGCGTTGGACGTCCGGACCCGGCACTGCTGTTTGGCGCCATCGAGCGCCAGTGCATAGGTGCCGAGTTCCTCGCACCAGAAGGCTTCCTCGAAGCGTTCCCGGAGACGCTCGGCTTCCGCCTCCAGCTTCTCTGCCTTATCGGCAAATCCAAGGCGTCGCGCGCACCGCGCCGCGAGGCGCTTGCCGGCGAATACATAGCCTTGCACTTCCGATAATGCGATGTAACCCTCGGCCAGTCTTCCATCGGCGTGGAAAATGGCGTCGAAGGAATCCTTCCAGCCCTGGTTGGCGAGCCCCTGCTCGGTCGCACGCTGATACTCAACGAAGCCATCTTCGTCCGGATCACCGGGTCCATCGATCCATTGTAGCCCCGCCTCGATCGCAGGCCACAACTCTGCAATCGCTTCCTCGTCTCCGGTGCGTTCGAAATAGAGGCCAGTGAGCAACACGAACAGGGCCGTCGAATCCACGCTGCCGTAATATTGCGCGAACGGCACTTCGCGCAGCGCAGCCATCTCGCCGCCGCGCATTTCATGCAGGATCTTGCCCGGCTCGGCATCGGCAAGCGGATCGACGGCTTTGGCCTGGAAGAAGGCTAACCGCTTCAGCACGCCTTTCGCGATGCGCGGATCGACCCACAGCATCTGCAATGCCGTGATCAGGCCATCGCGGCCGAATGTTGTGGAGTACCAGGGGATTCCCGCATACGGATATCTGCCCTGCGGCGTTTCCGTCATCAGCATGTTGAGGTCGGCCATCGCCTGGCACAGCACCTCGTTAAAAATATTGTTCGACGTTTCGATGCTGGCTACGCCGACCGTGAAATTCCGCATCTCGCGGCGATGTGCCAAGAGGCCGCGGAAGAACGGCGCCGGCTTGTGCATGATCGGTTTGTTGCAGGACACCGCAATGAATAGGGAAGTGACTTGTTTGGGCGCCAGATCGAAATGATAAGTCGCGGCATTGACCGAAAGCCGCGTCGGCCGCGGGTCAAAATGCAGTGCCGTGATCCGGGTTTGAGCATCGAGTCCGCTGTATTCCAGCACGACGTCGGTTGGCCCGAGCAGTTTGCTTGATCCCACGCCCCGCCGCGGGCGGCGTTCGCCGCGTACCTCAAACAGATCCGCAAAGTCATTGTCGAACAACAGCGTCAGGTCGAAGCTCGCCGGACCGTCGCCGTGGTTCTGCAGTCCGATCCGCTGATAGGCCGTGCCGCGCCAAAGGAAGATCGAGCGCACGATGTGCAGCGTGTCCTTTTGCAGCACCAGCCGGCCGTTGCGATAGACGTCGGAATTGGTGAGGTCAATGGTCAGCGCCGAATTATCATCGCGCAGATTGGACCCGAGCAACAGCGGCTGGACTTCGTCCAGCACCATCTCCAATCGCGCGAGGTAACGCGTGTCGGCGTTGAACAAACCGTCGGGCCCGCCGGCGGAAGCGCCGATATCGCCGTGGCTGTCGAGCACGATGAAAGTGTCGTCATGCTTCAGCGAGCGCCGCGGCCTCGCCGCGGGACCCGTCATCGGAATGTAGAAGGGAGATTCCGAAATCTGTTCGGCGATGCGGGTGGTCATGAATTGCGTGACGACATCGGCCATTTGGACCTCGAGTGGTTTACCCGCCCTGCGAGGGACACACCGGGACGCAAAATACTACTGCCGTGATCAGGCCGCTTTGGTGGCGAGGCGGCCCATTTCGCGCGCGACCAATTCGCGGTAGGGCCCCTTTCCTTGCAGAAGGATATCCGGGGACCCGTCTTCGATAATGCGGCCGCTCTGCAGCATCACCACGCGATCGAAATTGCGCAGCGTCGCCAGGCGATGGGCGATCGCGATGACGGTGCGCCCGCGCATCAGACGCGACAGCGCTTCGCGTATCGCTTCTTCGGATTCGCTGTCAAGCGCCGCGGTTGCTTCGTCGAGCAGCAGGATCGGTGCATCCTTCAGGAAGGCGCGGGCGATCGCAATGCGCTGTCGCTGCCCGCCCGATACCTTGATGCCGCGGTCGCCGACAATCGTCGCCATGCCTTTCGGCAGGCTATCGATAAAATCGCAGCGCGCCGCGATGGCTGCGCGCAGCACTTCGTCATCGGTCGCGCTCGGCCGCCCATAGCGGATATTCTCCATGATGGAACGGTGGAACAGCGAGATATCCTGCGGGACCACCGAAATCGCTTCGCGCAGGCTTTGCTGTGTGACCCTTGAGATGTCCTGACCATCGACTGTGATGCTGCCATGCTGGACGTCGTAGAAACGCTGCAGCAGCGTGAACAGGGTGGATTTTCCACCGCCCGAGTGGCCTACCAACCCGACCCTTTCTCCGGGCTGGATCCGCAGGCTGAACTTGTCGAACACCTGAAGCCCGCCGGGATAGCGAAACGAAACGTTGCTGAACGCGATGGCCGCGCCGCTCTTGATCAGCGGTTCGGCCTCGGGATGATCTTTCAGTTCATGCGGCAGCAATAACGTCGCGATCGCCTCAGTCAGCCGGGCGACATGCTGGGTGACATCGACCAGCGCCACAGCGAGGTCGCGCGTCGCGCTCAGGATCGCGAGGCCCAATGTGCAGACCAGCACGACGTCGCCGGTGGTGGCGGCGCCGCGTTCCCAAAGCGTGATGGCCCAGGCCAGAAGCGCGATCGTCAGCACGACCGTGACCGCAGCATGGGTGAGGCGGAGCTTTTCGAGATAGCGAAGGCTGCGTCCCCGGGCGGCAAGCTCCCGGTTTACAGTCGCATCGAACCGGTCGTGCTCGAAGCTCAAGCCGCAAAATGCCCGCACCAGCGGCATGTTGTTGATGACGTCGACCATCTCGCCATCGACTGCGGCGGCCTTGTCGGCAAAATCATCATGCAGCGGTTTCCCGGCGGCCGCCATGCGGAACATCGCCACCACCATCGTTCCCGCGATCAGGATCAGGCCCGCGGACATCGCCAGGCTGACGGTTCCAATCAAGGCTATCGCCGAGATGGTCGCGATGCACGGCGGCAACACATTCCATACGAACATGTTCTCAACGGTGAAGACGGCGTTCGAGGTCGCCGTGATGCGGCTCGTCAACATCCCCGGCAGGCGGTCGGAGAAATAGCTCGGGGCGTGGCCGGTCAGATGACGGAACATGTCGCGGCGCAAGTCACCGGTCACCCGGACAAAAGTGAAGCTCGCGACCCAGCTCGCGATCCGCCAGAGAAAATTATCGGCGGCGATCAGCGACATGAGAAAAACGAATGCCAGCCATACGCCGCCCGCGTACACCGGGCCCGCCGACAGACTGTCAACCAGGTTCTTCACGCCGTACTGGGTGCCTACGGAGCAGGCAACCGCGCCAACTACGGCGGACAAGATCACGACGTGCGAAGCGAGACGCTGGCGCAGATAGCGCAACACGAATGGAAAGGGGCGATGCGCATATCCTGAGAGATTGTCCATGACGCCTGCAAACCTGTTGTGAGTGAACGAGAATTCCAACGGGGCATCTCGCACACGATTACGTGAAGAACGGCGATCTGTGTCCGCGCCGAACGGCCATCACTGCGCAACAATTTTGCAGCATTGAAAATTTGTTCGCGCGAGATGGCATCAGCAAGACCACAGTGTGAAAGAAGAAAGGAGCACACATCCGCCATAGGAACTTCGCACGTGCGAGAACGTTCCCGTTGCGGCATGAGAGTGCCGATCTACGGGCTAGGGGTTTGTTCATCATCCAACATGAGACACAGGAGACGCAGAAATGCGCATCGCGCAGGTTGCCCCGCTGACGGAGGCTGTCCCCCCCAAACTGTACGGTGGCACCGAACGGGTCGTGCACTGGTTGACCGAAGAACTCGTAGCGCTGGGACACGATGTCACGCTATTTGCCAGCGGGGACTCCCGAACCTCAGCAAAGCTTGACGCGACCTGGCCGAAAGCCCTGCGCCTCGACGGATCGGTTCGCGATCCCAATGCGCTGCACATGGTGATGCTGGAGCGGGTCCGGCAGAAATGTGACGACGAAGAATTCGACTTTTTGCATTTCCACCTCGACTATTATCCGTTTTCCCTATTTCACCGGCAACCGACGCCTTTCCTGACCACGCTGCACGGCAGGCTGGATCTGCCGGAGCACCAGCCGGTGTTCGATACCTTCCGGGAATTGCCGGTGATTTCGATTTCCAACGCCCAGCGGCGCCCGGTGCCGCAGGCGAACTGGGTGAGAACCGTCCATCATGGCCTGCCCGAAAATCTGCTGACGCCGCGGCCGGTACAGCAATCATATCTTGCGGTGCTCGGCCGGATCGCGCCGGAAAAGGGCGTGGACCGCGCCATCAAGATCGCGACCCGCTGCGGCATTCCCTTGAAAATCGCCGCGAAGGTCGATCGGGCCGACCAGGAATATTATGACGAGCTGATTTGTCCGCTGATAACAGGCAATCCGCTGGTCGAATATATCGGCGAGATCAGCGACCTCGAGAAGTCGGACTTCCTGAGCGGCGCTATCGCGCTCCTGGTTCCAATCGACTGGCCGGAGCCGTTCGGTCTCGTTATGATCGAAGCCTTGGCCTGCGGTACCCCGGTGATCGCCTACAACCGCGGTTCGGTGGCGGAAATCATCGATGATGGCCTGACCGGCTTCATTGTGGAGGATGAAATCAGCGCCATCGCGTCTGTCGGCCGTCTCTCCGGATTGGATCGAGGCGCCATCCGAAAGCAATTCGAGACGCGCTTCACCGCCAGGCGCATGGCCCTGGATTATCTAGCCGCTTACCGCCGCCAGATGGAAGCCACCAAACCGAGGTTCAAGCTGGTGGCCAGCGCGGAATAACCACGGCATCGATCTCGTAGGGTGGGCACGCTTCGTACCTACCTTCACGAGTGGAATGTTAGTTGGTGGCCACGGCGCGAAACGGCGTCTCTGTCCACCTACGCATTCTTGCTCGCAACGACGTTAGGCGATCACTGCCCGCTTCGGCTCGACGATTTCGAACATCCGCGGAAACTCGTCCATCAGCATCATCAGCTCGCCAAGGCGCATCGCATTGCCACTGACTTCTACCTTTCCACTTCCGACAGCTTCCGGAAAGGTCGTCAGCTTGGCAATGACCTCGTCGAGCGTACCGCGTGCCAGCGTAAAGCTGGCGTCCGCGTCGGCAGCCTGCGCGCCGGCGACGTAAGTCAGCGCGCAATTCTCCAGATTGAGGACGAAGCTTTCGCGCGTATCCGTAAACGTCCAATTGAGCACGATGCGCTTGCCTTCGGCCTTGGGGCCATTGAGGCGGACGCCGAGAACGTCCCATAGCTGCTCGGTGCGCAGCGCGGCCAGCGTTTCACGCGGCATTGCCGCGCCTGGCGATACCTTGGGCATGCCCTGCCGCAGTTCCTGCGCGCCGAACAGATAGGCGTTACGCCAGGTCGCGCTTTCCGAGGCATAGCCGAGCTGCTCGAACGTATCGGCCAGCACCTCGCGCGCCGCCTGATTGTCGGGCTCGGCGAATACCAAATGGCTCACCGCCTGCGCAACGAAGCGAAACTCGCCCTTGGCAAAATCCTTCCGCGCGCGATCGAGGATCGCGTCTGCGCCGCCCATGTATTCGACATATTTCCTGCCCGACTCGACCGGGGGAAGCGGATCGAGATTGACTGGATTGGCGTCGTACCAGCCGAGATACTTCTGGTAGATCGCCTTCACATTGTGCCGGATGTGACCGTAATAGGCACGACTGTGCCAGGCGCCCTCTAGTTCTTTCGGCAGGCGGATGGTCTCGGCGATCTCTGTTGCGGTGAGGCCGTGATTCATCAGGCGAATGGTCTGGTCATGCGCAAATTTGTAGAGGTCGCGCTGCTGGCGGATCATGGTGTCGATCCGCTCGTTCCCCCACACCGGCCAGTGATGTTGGCCGCACATCGCATCGGCCTTGCCGCCCCACATCTTGAGGGCTTCGCCGAGGTATTTTGACCAGGCCAATGCATCGCGCACGTCGGCGCCGCGGAACGGCAACAGGTTATGGAAATTATGCGTGCAGTTTTCCGCTAGATTGAGAAGCTTGTAGCGCGGCACGAAGAAGTGCATCTCCGCCGGCGCTTCGCTGTTTGGCGCCATCTGGAATTCGAATTGGAGTCCGTCGATGCTGCGCTTGTCGCCGGTCGCAATGATCAGGTCGGTCGGGCGCAATAATGCGACCGATCCCGCCGCCATCGACTTCCCGAGCCCGCAATCGACCTGCCCGCGCACGCCTTTCGCCAGGAACGGCCCAAACTGGTATTGCGCGCGCCGCAGCATCGCAGGGCCCGCGATGATGTTTTCGGAGACTGCATGCTCCATGAAGAAATTCGGCGCGATGATCGGCACGCGACCGCTGGCCAGCGTCGCGTCGTCGAGCACGCCCCCCGCGCCGCCCCAATGGTCGGTATGGGTGTGGGTGAAGATCACGGCCGCAACCGGCCGCTTGCCGCGGTGCAGAAAATAAAGCTCCATTGCCCTCCGCGCGCCCTCG
>JBJMTR010000014.1:0-16241 GCA_045811565.1 Bradyrhizobium sp. | reverse complement strand
TTTGGATGTCGAGGACGCGGAAATCGCCGCCAAGACCGGGGCGCAGGCGCTGGTGGTTTCCAACCATGGCGGCCGGCAGCTCGACGGCGCGCCGTCGACGAACGCCGTTCTGCCGGAGATTGCCGATGCCGTCGGCACGCAGATCGAGATCATGTTCGACGGCGGCATCCGCTCCGGCCAGGACGTGATGCGCGCGCTCGCGCTCGGCGCCAAGTCGTGCATGATCGGCCGCGCTTATGCCTACGGATTAGGTGCCGGCGGACAGGCCGGGGTCGCCGAAGCCATCAATGTGCTGGCGAAAGAACTCACCACGACGATGGGGCTGTGCGGCGTCAACACCATCGCCGAGATCGACGAAAACGTGTTGGCGGTGTGAGGCGAGACAATTTCTCTCGTACTTCTGGCTTCTTCGCTTCCCTCTCCCACAAGGGGAGAGGGAAAAAGCAAGTCACATCGGCGGCGTGACGCCGTCGCGACCGACGTTGACGCGGGCGGCTTCCAGCGTGCCGTCGTCTTTCTTCGCCGCGCTGAAAACGATAATTTTTGCGCCGGGCTTCAGTTCGGACTTGTCGCCGGCGACGAAGGTCACGACCGGCGTGCCCGGCGGCACCAGGACTTTCTTTTCGCCGTCCTTGTATTTGACCAGGATGTTCTGCCCGTCAGTGCCTTTGACCGTCTCGGCGACGGTGGCGTTGGTCATGGTGCTGTTGGCGCGGAGATCCCAGGGCCGGAAACCTTCGGCCGCGCCGCGCTGGTTCTCCGGAAAGATGTGAACCGCGAGCGCCTTCTGGGTGCCGTCAGGTTCGGGCATCGCGGTGACGCCGATATAGGAGCCTTGTTTGATTTCCGAGAGCTCGGTCTTGGCGACGCCGAATACGGCGACGTTGTCGGTGACGCGCACTTTCACATCGGTGCCGTCGCGCGATTTGACCGACAGCAAGGGGCCGTCAACCGCCTCGATAGTGCCGCGAATGCGGACCGTCGGCGGTTGCTGCGCCCAAGCAGCCGAAGCCGCCGCAACAGCGACGGCCAGCAAAGTGACGAACGAACAAAGCTTCGGCATGGTGTTTCTCCCTAGGTTTTTTCCAGCAGTGGCGCTTCGGCGCGCGAACTCACATCGGCGGTGTGAGCCCGTCACGGCCGACGTTGACGCGGTTGGTTTCGAATGAACCGTCCGGCAGCTTTTTCGTAAACGCAATGATCTTGGCTCCGGCCTTCAGATCGGATTTTTCCGCGGGAACGTAAGTCACCACTGGCGTTTCGGCGGAAACCTGCACTTTTTTCTCGCCGTCCTTGTATTTGACCACCAGCGTGTGACCGTCATTGCCGACGACGGATTCGGCCACCGTCGCATTGGTCATGCTGCTGTTCGGACGCAAATCGTAGGGCCGCGAGCCCTCACCGGTGCCGCGCATGTCGTCCGGAAACACATGCACCTCGACGGCCTTCTGACTGCCGTCCGATCCCGGTACCGTGGTGGTGCCGATGAACGAGCCGACCTTGATATCGGAGAGCGATATTTTGGCGACACCCAGCACCCGCAGATCGCCGGCCATATGCAACTTGTATTCCTCGCCGCTGCGCGACTTGACATCGAGTACGTCACCCTGGACGCCTTCGATGGTGCCGCGAACGCGCGACGGCGAAGGCGGCTGCTGCGCGACCGCATACAGCGATGAGGTGGCGACCATCACAACAGCGGTCAGCGGACGGATGAACGAGGAACGACAAACGGCCATGAGCGGTCTCCGGTAGGTGGTCCACCTGTGCAGAGACCCCGCCGTCGCGCCGATATTTCATAAGTTCAAACTTTTGTGAGATCGGCCTCGACCAGCCCGCGAAGTTCCGGCGTCACTTCGGGCCGCTGGCCGAACCACAGCTCGAATCCACGAACGGCCTGATGCAAGAGCATGCCGAGCCCGTCGGCAGTCTTTAGCCCGCGCGCTTGAGCTGCTGCGAGTAATTTCGTCTGCAACGGCACGTAGACGAGATCGGCGACGACGGCATTTGGCGGCAGCAGGCCGACGTCCAGTTCAAGCGCGGGTTGGCCGTGCATGCCAAGCGACGTCGTGTTTACCAGTAATCCGACGCGCGGCAGCAGATCGGTGAGCGTATCCCATGCCGCCGGATGAACGCTTTCGCCGAATTGATCCGCCAGCACGCGGGCGCGCTCCATGGTCCGGTTGACGAGATGCACGCGCTCGATGCCTCGTTCGACCAGCCCGAACACCACGGCGCGGGCCGAGCCGCCGGCGCCCAGCACCAGTGCATCTTCGGCCTTGTCCCACCCCGCCGCGCTGGCATCGAGATTGTTGGTAAAGCCCTCGACATCCGTGTTGGTTGAACGCAATTCGCCGCCCTCGTACCACAGCGTGTTGGCCGCGCCGACCGCGCGGGCCCGCGCATCCGGGGTCGAGAGCGCCAGCGCGCGCTCCTTGTGCGGAATGGTGACGTTGGCGCCGACAAAGCCGTGGGCCGAAAGATGCAGCACGAATTCGGCAAAGCCCTCCGGCGGTATCGCCTCGATATTGTAGCCGCCTTCGATACCGAGCGTCCGCAGCCAGTAGTGATGGATCAAAGGCGAGCGCGAATGCGCCGCCGGCCATCCGATCAGGCATGCGGCGCGGGCTTTGGTCTCGACTGTCATGGTTGTCAAATCGGCCAAGCGGCGTTCGCTGTCAATCCCGCCACTTCGCTGTTGCGCGCCGATCATGGTGCGCAAGCGACCCTTTCTTTATTGCCAACGATCATGACCCTCGAGTGAAGGCCATGATCCGGCAGCGCTCACGCGGCGACGCGATGCGCCGCGATGATCTGATCGGCGGCGCGGCCGGTGACCTCGGCCATGCGGTCGAACTGCCGGGTGAAGCTGCCGGCGCCGGCGGTCGCCGACCGCAACTCCACGATCAAATCGCCGATCTCCGATTCGGGCATGGTGGCGCGGACGCAGTCCCATCCCGGCCAGCCCTCGCGCGTGTCGAAACCGAGGATCTGGCCGCGCCGGGCCGAGAGGATCGCATTGATCTTCGCGGTGGCGTCGGTCGGGCAGACGATCTCCACCAGGTGGATCGGCTCCAGCAGCACCGGCTGGCACTGCGGCAGCGCTTCGCTGACGCCGATCCGCGCCGCGGTACGGAACGCGAGATCGGAGGAATCGACGCTGTGATAGGAACCGTCAAGCAGCGTCACCTGAACATCAATGACGGGAAAGCCGAGCGGCCCGCGTTGCAGCCCGTCGACGACGCCCTCCTCCACCGCGCCGATATAGTTTTTCGGCACCGCGCCGCCGACCACCTTTTCCTGGAATTCGAAGCCGGAGCCCCGCGGCATCGGCTTGACCTCCAGCACCACGTCGCCAAACTGGCCATGGCCGCCGGATTGTTTCTTGTGCCGGCCGCGCTGGGTCATCGGTTTGCGGATCGTCTCCTGATAGCCGATCGCGGGTGTTTGCGATTTGACGTTGACGCCGAAGCGGTCGCGCAGGCGCTCGAGCGCAACGCGCAGATGCATCTCGCCCTGACCCCACAGCACGGTGTCGTGAGTACGCGGATTCTGGACGATGGTCAGCGACGGGTCTTCCTCGCTCAGCCGCAGCAGGGCCTGGCCGAGCTTGACGTCATCCTTGCGATCGGTCGCCGAGAGCGAAATCGCCAATACCGGCGGTGTCGGCTCGACCTTCGCCAGCGCCGGCGAGGCGGTCTTGCCGCTTGAAAGCGTGTCGCCGGTCTTGATGGCATCGAGCTTGCCGAGCGCGACGGCATCGCCAGCCTCGGCAGCGGCCCGCTTGCTGTCGTGCGCGCCGTTGGCCGCGAGGATGCCGGACACCCGCCCGCTGTCGCCCGAGGAGGATTGCAGCGTCGCACCGTCGTCGAGATGACCGACGAGCATCCGCGCCAGCGACAGCTTGCCGCCGTGCTGCAAATGCAGGGTCTTGAAGACATAGGCGAGCGCGTCCTTCCCGTTGGTGGACGAGGCGCCCAGTCGCTTGGCGGTCTCGGCGACGCCGGGCGATTCATGGCGCAGCGCTTTCATCAGGCGCATCACGCCATTCTCGCGCGCCGCCGAACCGAGCAGCACCGGACAGATCAGTCCTTCGCGCAATTCTCGGGCGAGATCGTCAAACACCGCATCGCGCGGGGGTTGAATGTCATCGAGCAGTTGTTCCATCAGCGCGTCGTCGTGGTCGGCGAGCTTTTCCAGCATCGAGAACCGCGCTTCCTTTTCGCGGTCGAGATTGCCGCCTTCCAGGGTCACGACCTCCGACGGCTTGTGCTCGCGATAGACGAACGCGCGCTCCAGCGCGAGATCGACGAAGCCCTCGATCAACTCACCGTTCCAGATCGGAATCTGCCGCAACACCAGCGGCACGCTCGACGCCGGCTGCAAGGTGGCAAGCGTCTCACGGATGCGCTTGTTGGCGCGATCGATCTTATTTAGAAACAGAAAACGCGGAATGTTCAGGTCTTCCAGCTCGCGCAGGATAATCTGCAGCTGCGGCAGCTTCTTCTCATCGGCCTCGCAGACCACCACCGCGGCGTCGATCGCGGGAAGCGCGGCGCGCATGTCATGCGCGAATTCGACCGAACCGGGACAATCAATGAAGGTGTAACTGTCGCCCATGAAATTCGTCGTGGCGGCCGTAAGCCCGACGCCCATCTTATGGTCGCGCGCTTCGGGGCTGGCGTCGCCCACGGAAGTTCCGGCGTCGACGCTGCCGGCGCTGCGGATTGCGCCGGTCCGCGCCAATATCGCTTCAAGAAGTGTGGTTTTACCGCTCTGGAAAGGGCCCACCAGCGCAATGCACCGTGGACCGCGGGGACTTCTGACGTCTTGTCCCATCGCCGCCTCCTCGTCTGGAGCTCGGCCCTTGATTGGGTCGGCAGACGCGGATGCTCCGCCCGTCCCGCGGATTTGGCAAGCGGGAAAACGTCGCTGCGCTGCATCGTCACCGAGACGTGCGGTGGCGTACGGTCATTGCGCGCGCTTCGTCGCTTCACTTCTCGTGATGACGCGAAGAGTGACTGCGTTATCGTCCCGGCCGGAGTTCCAGGCTTTCCAGCCCGGCTGCGATATTGATTCCGACCTGGCCCTGCACACTAAGCGGCTGCAACGCGATCGAATTCTCGGAGCCACCGACCAATACGTTGCCGCCGACGCCGATGCCGAGCGTCGCACTGCCCTGCGCGCCGGCGTAATTGCCGGAAAGAGCACCAGGCCCGAGCCGCACTGCCGGCGCGTAGACGCCCCAGGCCAGCGCCGACTCCTGGGTAATGCCCAGATCGAGGCCCACCTTGCGGATGGTCGCGATGTAGCGGTCTTCCGGCATGCCATCGGCGTGCAGCACGCAACCGAGATTGGTCACGGAACCGACGATGAAGCCGACGCTTGCGCCGCCGCGACATTCCAGAATGCCGACCTGCACGCGCTGCATTGGCTGCTGCGCGTTGGCGGCGATCGATGCAACCAGCATGGTGATGGCAGTACCGGCGAGGATGAGGGAGCGACGCATGAAGAAATCTCCGGCTGAAAAGACGTGATGCGAGCAGAGAATCAAAAACGGCGCCGTGCGCAAAGCGCCCGCTTGTCTATGCCACAACGCTGGTGGCCGCGCCAGATTTTGGCAACCGCCGACCTCGTCATTGCACGATGGTGCGCTGGCACCAGACCTCAGATGCGCAATCGCGCATCGGGGAATCTCGAGATTCTCCGATGTGCAATTGCACATCGTAGTTCGCGCTGCGCGCGCCCGGAATGACTTTGCGGAATGACGTTGCGAACAACAAAAGAGGCCGGCTCGCGCCGACCTCTTCCGTAATTTTAGCGGCAGTGTCGCTCAGCCGTGGCGGTGGTGCCGGCGATGGTAGTGACCGCGAGGCGCCAAGCGGACCGGCTGCAGCTCGATATCCGCGATACCGGCGGCGACGTTCAGACCGGTCTGCCCTTGCACGCTGATCGGTTGCAACGCGTAGGCGTTCTGCGGACCGCCGACGAGGAAGTTGCCGCCGAAACCGATGCCGACGGAAGCATTGGCGCCGATGCCGCCGTAATTGCCGGCCAGCTCGCCGCGGCCGATGGCGCGGCTCGGCGCATTCACCGCCCAAGCCAATTGAGTCTGTTCGGTAAAGCCGAGATCGACGCCGAACCGGCGCACGGTCGCGATGTAGGGTTCAGGCCGCCGGCCTTCGCTCTGGAACACGCATTCAAAGCTATGCACCGAGCCAACGACGAAGCCGACATTCTGTCCGCCCTGGCATTGCAGGATGCCGGCGCGGACCGGCGGCAGCGCGTTAGCGCTTGCGATCGGCGCCATCAGCGCAGCAATGGCGATCGTGAGTGTCGAGATTCGCATGAGTCCTGGTCTCCACATGATGAACTAAATTAGCGGAGCGACAGGAACGGAAGCGCCGTGTCCAAAACAAGGCGCTTTGCGAAAAGAAGCCATCAAAACTTCCAGCGTTTGACGCTGGAAGTGATTTGACTATCTCAAATTGCCACAAAAGCGCTGGATGCGCTTACAGGCGTCTTCGAGATCGGAAGTCTTGGTGGCGTAGGAAATCCGGAACGCCGGGCCGAGCCCAAACGCCGAACCCTGCACCACAGCGACGCCTTCATTCTCGAGGAGCTCGGTAACAAAATCCTCGTCATTACCGATCACCTTGCCGGTGGGCGTCGACTTGCCGATGGTGCCGGCGCAGGACGGATAGACATAGAACGCGCCTTCCGGCCGCGGACAATCGATGCCCTTGGCCTGGTTGAGCATCGACACCACGAGGTCACGGCGCTCCTTGAACACCTTGTTGTTCTGCGGAATGAAATCCTGCGGACCATTGAGCGCTTCGACTGACGCCCATTGCGCGATCGACGACGGGTTCGAGGTCGACTGCGACTGGATGGTCGCCATCGCCTTGATCAGCTCCGCCGGGCCGCCGGCATAACCGATGCGCCAGCCGGTCATGCAATAGGCTTTCGACACACCGTTCACGGTCAGCGTGCGCTGGTACAGTTTCGGCTCGATCTGCGCCGCCGTGGTGAACACGAAGTCGTCATAGACCAGGTGCTCATACATGTCGTCGGTCATGACCCAGACATCTGGGTGCTTCACCAGCACATCGGTGATCGCCTTCAGTTCGCCGCGCGTATAGGCCGCGCCGGTCGGGTTCGATGGCGAACACAGGATAACCCACTTGGTCTTCGGTGTGATCGCCTTCTCCAGATCTTCCGGCGTCAGTTTGAAGCCGTGCTCAGCCGTGCACACCACGGGAACCGATTCACCGCCGGCGAGCGCCACCATTTCCGGGTAACTCACCCAATAGGGCGCCGGGATGATGACCTCATCGCCGGGATTGATGGTTGCCATCAGCGCGTTGTAGAGCACCTGCTTGCCGCCGGTCCCGACGATGACCTGGTTCGGCTTGTAGGTCAGGCCGTTCTCGCGCTGAAACTTGGCGATGATCGCCTCCTTCAGCTCAGGAATGCCGCCGACGTCGGTGTACTTGGTCTTGCCGGCCTCAATGGCGCGGATCGCCGCCAGCTTGATGTTGGCGGGCGTATCGAAATCCGGCTCGCCGGCGCCGAGGCCGATGACGTTGCGGCCCGCCGCTTTGAGCGCGCGTGCTTTATCCGTGACCGCGATCGTCGCGGACGGCTTCACACGGTCAAGCGCAGCGGACAGGAAGGGCATCATCATCTCCTGGCAAACGTCGTGAACACAGAAGTTCACGACTCGATTTGGATGGGATCGGCGCACCCTAAGCTGCAGCAGGCCGCATCGCAAGAAGCTTCGGTTGCTGGGGAGAAAGTTTAGGGAACCTTAAAACCCCGCCGCTACGGTTCGCGCAACATTCATAAAATTCCACCGCGAAATGACTCACATCTGGCAAAGTCTGCGATCCGGCGACTGGCTGACGCCGGCACGCGCCCGAGGCTACAGCCTGATTCTGCTCATTGTCTCCGCGCTTGCCGTCGTCGGATGGATCGCTCTCTCCGATGGCCTGATCGACCGCAACGGCAAACCTATCGGTACCGACTTCTCCAGCTTCTATGCGGCCGGTTCGCTGGCCCTGGAAGGAAGGGCCGGCGCCGCGTACGACATGGCTGCGCATCACGCTCGCGAGCAGCAATATTTCGGCGCGGACACGCCCTATTATGCCTGGCTATATCCGCCGAATTTTTTTCTGCTGGCGGCGCCCCTCGCTTTATTGCCCTATCCGCTGGCGCTTGCCCTGTGGCAGGGCTGCACGCTTGCACTCTATCTGGCTGTGATCGCTGCGATCCTTTACCGCGCGCGGCAGGACGACGGCGCGATCGCCAGGCTCTGGCTGCCGGTGGCCGCGGCCTTCCCCGCGGTCTTCATCAATCTCGGCAACGGCCAGAATGGATTTCTCAGCGCCGCATTGCTGGGCGCTGCACTCGTATCATTGCCACAGCGCCCGATTGTCGCAGGCGTGCTGTTCGGCCTGCTCGCCTACAAGCCGCAACTGGCTTTGGTCATTCCGTTTGCGCTGCTTGCCGGCCGTCAATGGCGAACCATTGTTGCCGCCGCCGTGACCGTGGCCGCGCTGGCAGGCGCCTCCGTTCTTCTGTTCGGTCCGGAGGCATGGTGGTCGTTCCTCGCCTCGACCGAAACCGCGCGAAAATTGCTGCTTGAGCAAGGCAATGTCGGCTTCGAGAAATTGCAGAGCATTTTTGCGGCAGTCCGGATGTGGGGCGGCGCCGTGACGCTGGCCTACCTGGTTCAGGGGGCCGTTTCGGCGCTGGCCGTCGGCAGCACGGCATGGGTTTGGCATTCAGTTCAGGACCGCAACGTGAAGGCGGCCCTGCTTCTCGCCGCAACGGCGCTCGCTTCGCCGCACATCCTCGACTACGACTCTGATGCTGCTCGGGCCTGCGCTTGCTTTCTTCGTCGCGGCCAAAATCGGAGGCGGTTTCCGCGATTACGAAATCAGTCTATTGGCCGCGGTGTGGATCGCGCCGCCGCTCGCGCGGTCGGCTGCCGGCCTGACCGGCATCCCGATCGGTTTCCTCGCCTGCTTGACGTTATTTGCCCTGATCCTGCGCTGTGCGGTGCGCGAGCGCGACGAATCGGCGCTCGGCGCGCTGCGAGTCGCGCAAGCGTGAACTGATTTGTTCTGATGTATTGATAGAATCATCCTGTGCGCGTGCAGTGCGGCAGAGGTTTTCGACTTTTTCCATTCGGCAGGTCTTGCGACGCATCCGCATCGGCATCATTGTGTAACCCGACGTTGCGTTGCGTTGTGGCGCGACAAGGTGATCTCTTGGCACCCTCAACGCTGCGCGCCGCGCGTCCGGTCGATCAGATGAAATCCTCAGCAATGTACAAACTCTATTCGATGCAGCGCTCCGGCAACAGCTACAAGGTCCGCCTTGCGCTGGCCCTGCTGAGCACGCCGTATGATGCGATCGAGGTCGACATTCTGCGCGGCGAAAGCCGCACGCCGGAGTTTCTGGCGAAGAACCCCAGCGGACAGGTACCGCTGTTGGAAGTCCAGGAAGGACGCTACATCGCCGAATCCAATGCGATCCTCTGGTATGTCGCCGGCGGGACCTCGCTTGCGCCGGAGTCACGGATCGAGCGCGCTGAAGCGCTGCAATGGATGTTCTTCGAGCAGCATGCGCTGGAGCCGAATATCGGCGCCGCTTATTTCTGGCTATCGCTGGTCAAGGGCGGCCGCGACCTGCAGACCCATGCCCTGGAGGACTGGATGGAGCGTGGCTACGCCGCGCTGCAGGTGATGGAAAACCATCTCAAGACCGCGCGATATTTCGCCGCGGACCAGCTCACGGTCGCGGACATCGCGTTGTACGGCTACACCCATCTGGCCGACCGCTGCGACTACGATCTGGCGACTTTCCCCGAGATCCGCGCTTGGTTGCGGCGGGTTGAGCAGACCCCCGGCTTCGTCACCATGGACTGGCAGCCCGAGGCCGAAATCGACGATCCCGCCAGCATCGCCGCAGGGGCATAGAGCGTGATCCGGAAAAGTGGACACCGGTTTTCCCTCGCGACAACGCAAAGCGTTTGCGCGGAGATCATGCTCAAACAAAAGGATAGAGCGGGATGACGATTCGAAGAAAAGTCATCACGCTCTAACGTTTTCGCGCGAAGTGTGCCGCTCGCGGTGAGAAACACGTCAGGCAAGCACAGCGCGGTTCTGATCCTGTCAGAACCGCGCCTGTGAACAGCGGGAATAGCGGGGAAACCCGGAGAATAACGGGCAAAACATCAGGCCATGCCGTGGTTTCGCCATTTTCCGGGTAACCGCGCCGACAAAGGCAACACCCAGCCCGCGCCAGCCCTCGGGCGCGAAGACGGATTTCATGCGCTTTCGCATATCATTTGATTTCAAAAACGCGAAAGCTTTACGCAGCCGCTGAAAGGCATCTTAAGAATAAAAAAGGAAAGCCCGTCACGGTTGAAACGAACCGTCACATTGCATGCATAACGTCGGCAGGCAGCGAGACGCAATCATGCAGTTCGACTGGCGCGCAATTCTGGGCCCGACTCTCACGACAGCGGTGGCGCTGACCGCCTTCCTTGTCGACCGTCTGCTTGTTGCCATGCCCAACCCGGCGCCGTTGTTCGTCTGCCTCGTCGCGCTCGCCAGCTCGATCAGCGGCATCGCCTCGGGCATGGTGAGCGCTGCGATAGCGGTGGTGTCTTCGGCGATATTCTTTCTCAATCACCGTGCCGTGCCCGGCTATGACATGTCTGACCTGGCGCGCATGCTGATGCTGGCTGTCACCGCAGCCGGCACCGCCTTCATCACCGGGCTGTTGCGGAAAAAATGGGTCGACGCGTTCGCCTGGGAGCAGAAGCACCATGCGACCGCGACGCGGCTCGCCGCCGCGCTCGACCAGGTCGACATCGGCATCGTGCTGCTGGATTCCGACACCCGCGCGGAATTCATCAACCGCGCGTTCCGCGACTACTTCTCGCTTTCCGACAAACAGGCCGACAGCAAGCCGCCGTTCATCGCGCTGATGTATCATGGTCGCGACACCGGCGCGTATGAATTGCCTGAAGACGAATTGAGCGCCTTCATCGCACGCCGCACCGAGATGATGAGGATAGGCGACTCCACACCGATCAACATCAACCTGGCCGACGGACAGGTGTTGCGTTTCAGCTGCACGGCACTGCCCGATGGCGGACGCATGCTGAGCTACACGCCGGTGACCGACCTCGTCCGTCACACCGACGATCCCAAGCACGCCGAGTACTACCGCTCGCTACGCGGCGGCAGCGAACGCGGACTTGCGCGGTTTCTGCGCGCCGCCGAATAGAATGGCAACGCCTCGGCCGCTCCGGCGAGATTGATCCTTGTGGCTTCCGCCTGTAGTAACGGCTGGCACGCTGCTCGCGCTACTTCTCCCTGGAATTCAGCATCAATGTCGGATCTCACCGTTCGTTTCGTCACTCGGCAGGACCACGGCCAATGGGTTCCCTTGTGGGATGGCTACAACGCGTTTTACGGCCGATCGGGAGCGACCGCGCTTGCGCCTGAAATTACCCAAATGACCTGGGCGCGCTTCTTTGACGCTTACGAGCCCGTGCATGCGCTCGTCGCCGACAGCGGCGGCAGGCTGCTCGGGTTGACCCATTATCTGTTTCACCGCTCCACCACCGCGATCGAACCGGTCTGCTATTTGCAGGATCTGTTCACCAACGAGGCGGCGCGTGGAAAAGGTGTCGGCCGCGCCCTCATCAACGGCGTTTACGCGCAGGCAAAGCTCGCCGGATCATCCCGCGTCTATTGGCAAACCCATGAAAGCAATCGCACCGCGATGCAGCTCTACGACAAGGTGGCGGACAAGTCGGGATTTGTCGTCTATCGCAAGCTGTTCTGACGCCTTGCCTTAAAGCCTGGCTTGCGGCTTCGAAACGAGCAGGCCACAATGCGAACCCGCATCGCTACCTCCCTTCAGGATCGATCCATGCAAATTCGCAATCTCGGCGGCTCCGGCCTGCGCGTATCCGCCGTCGGACTTGGCTGCAACAACTTCGGCCAGCGCACTGACCTCGAAACCTCGCGCAAGGTGATCCACAAGGCGATCGACCTCGGCGTCACGCTGTTCGACACCGCCGACGTCTACGCGGGCATGGGCGGCTCCGAGACGGTGCTGGGCACGGTGCTCGGCGAGCGCCGCAAGGACATTGTGCTGGCGACGAAATTTTCCAAGCCGATGGCGAGTGACGGCACCAGGCAGGGCGCCTCGCGGCGCTACATCATGTCCGCCGTCGAGGCCAGCCTGAGGCGCCTGAAGACCGATTACATCGACCTCTATCAGCAGCACGATTATGATCCGCTGACGCCGATCGAGGAGACCCTGCGCGCGCTCGACGACCTGGTCCGGCAGGGCAAGGTCCGCTACATCGGCAATTCGAATTTCCCGGCCTGGCGCATCGCCGAAGCCGAGCACGTCGCGCGCGCGATGAACGTCAATCGCTTCGTCTCGTGCCAGGACGAATACAGCCTCGTGGTGCGCGGCATCGAAAGGGATCTGCTGCCGGTCGCGCAGGAATATAACCTCGGCCTGCTGCCGTTCTTCCCGCTCGCCAGCGGCCTGCTGACCGGCAAATACCAGCGCGGCGCGGCGGCGCCGGCGGACACCCGGTTTGCAAAAGCGCCTGCTTTGCGCGACCGCTACGCCACGCCGCGCAACGAGGACATCGTCGACAAGCTGCAGGCCTTTGCCGCGAAGCGCGGCCATACCATGCTGGAGCTGGCATTCTCGTGGCTGGCATCACGCCCGCAGGTATCGAGCGTCATCGCCGGCGCTACCCGCGTCGAGCAGGTCGAGCAGAACGTGGAAGCGATCGGCTGGACGATGAGTGCGCAAGAGCTTGCGGAGATCGATGACATTACCAAGTAACTCGTCATCCCCCGTGCGCAATTGCGCGCCTGAAGATGCCCTCCGGGAATGACCACCACTGTCCGTCAGCCCACCAATCCCCGCATCGGTTTCACCGCGACACTGTCCGGAAACACCGCCTGCGCCAGCACCCGTTCGGCGAGACCGAACTGATCGTGCAGCACGCCTTTCATGACCGCGCGAAGATCGGTGGTAGGTGCGAGGTCGCGGCCCTGATAGAGATCGGCGGGCTTTAGTCCCGGCCAGTCCGAGATCACCTGGCCGCCTTTCACCGCGCCGCCGGCGAGCAGCGCGACGGTAGCGGTGCCGTGATCGGTGCCTTCCGTGCCGTTGATACGCGCGGTGCGGCCGAATTCGGTCGCGACCACCACGACGGTGTCGCGCCAGCGGTCGCCGAGCCCGGTTTCGAATTCCGCCAGCGCGCCGTCGAGGCCGGACAGCAATTGCGCCAGGCGGCCCACCGGTCCGCCTTCATTGGCATGTGTATCCCAGCCGTCGAAGGCGAGCGCGCCGATCCGCGGACCATCGTCCGCTGCCATCAGCTTGGCGGCGCCGCGCGCTACCAGCCGCATCGCGGCGGCACCGTTGGTGCCCGGGTTGGGTTTCATGTCGTCGACCCGCGCGGACTTGTCGAACTGCAAACCTTGAGTGAGCGCCATCGCCAGCGCGGGATCGCGATGGCTGTAGAGTTCGACGAGCCGCATGGCCGTATCGTCATCGGCTTGTGGCAACGCGACCGGCGCCCAGCCAACGGTCGGCGCGGCACCGCGCAGCACCAGAGGCGTGGTCGGGCCGACGGCAAGTGCGCTCGTCACGCGCTCGCCCTTCGGCAACGCCGCGAGCGCGCGGTTGAGCCAGCCGGACTGCACCCGGCCCGGCCCGGCAAAGCCGCTTTCGAGCACGTCCTGACCGTCGAAATGCGAACGGTCGCGATAGGAAGTTGCGACTGCGTGAACTACCGCGGCCTGCTTCTGTTTGTACATCCGCGCAAATTCGCGCATCGACGGATGCAGCGCAAAGAAAGTGTCGAGCATCAGCGCCGGGTTCGGTCCGTCCGGCCGCAGCGCGATCGAACCGTGCAGCCCGGCATAATCGGGGTCGCCGATCGGCGCCACGGCAGCCAGCCCATCCAGCGCGCCGCGCAGGATCACCACGACCAGCCGCGGATCGCGGTCGTCGGCGGCACGCGCGAATCTCGGCAAATAGGCCCAGGCCGCAAAAGAAGCGCCGCCGAGCAGCAGCGCGCGACGCGAGGCGACCGATGACGTCAGGCTTTCACGGCATTCCATCGTCATCTCCTCTGGAATTCCGGCGACATCAGGAGCAACGCCAGCGCCTGCTGCCGCGATTCCGCCCGCTCGATGGTCCGCCGCGTTTCCGCAGACGCCGCCTCGGCCGCGACAAGCTCAAGCAGATCGCGGGGATCAATGCTATCGGCGAGGCGCGAGGCGATCTGCGCGGAGATGTCGAGGCGCAGCTTGATTCCCTCCGGCGCGGCCCATGCGGCGTTGGTGTCGGGGAATCCGTTCGGTCCGGCGGGAGACCATAATGGCTGACCCAGCACGTTCAGCCCGCTGAGATAGCGGCCGGGATCTTCAGGGATTCGCGCCAGCAAGCGGCCGGACGCGATCAGGAATTCATAGGGGCTGCGTATTTTGGTCAGCGGCGCTTGCCAGGCCTCGTCGGAATCCACCAGCGCGGCCGCCAGCGCCTTGAGGTCGCCGTCGGATTTGGTGAACGCATCTCGCAGCCGCGCCACCAGCGCGGGTGGCGGATCGTCGGCCACAAAGTGCCGCGCGAATTTCGCGGCGATGAATTTCGCGGTCGAAGGATGCCGCGCGATGTCGGCAAGCACTGCCTCGCCCTGCGCGACGCCATTGGCCTCGTATATCTTGCCCATCACCCGCTGCGCGCCGGGCTGGTGCGCATTGGCATTGAACACGAAGGTGCCGGGCGTGCCGAGTTGGCCCAGCCTCCCGGCATAGGTCCAGCCGGTGATGATGCGCGCCAGCGAGATCACGTCGTCCTGCGTATAGCCGCCGCCGACGCCTAGCGTATGCAGCTCCATGATTTCGCGCGCGAGATTTTCGTTGAGCCCCCGATTGCGGTTTAGTCCGGCGCGGGAGTCCGGGCCGAGCGATTGCTGATTGTCGAGGAAGAACAGCATCGCCGGATGCTGCTCGACCGCCTTCAACATATCGCCAAAGCGGCCGAGGACATGAGGCCGGATCGCCTCGCGCTCGAACGAGCCCGCCCACATCCGCGCCAGGCCGCCTTTGTTGGCGGAGATGCAAAAATGATTGGACCAGAACACCACGAGCCGCTCGACGAAGCCGCAATCCGCGATGATGCCGCGCTGCAGCCGCGCCAACGCCTCGGCGCGAAACGTCCTCTGGATGATGTTCAGCGGTTGCGGCGGCTTGGGCGCTTGCATCGATTCTGCCGGCGGCATGGCGGCGTCGGCGTTGCTGTTCGGCGCGCCCTGCATCGTCGGCTCCTTGGCCGTGATGTCCTTGGCGATGCTGGAAAGTGAAAGGTTTCGCCGCTGTACGCTTACGTCCAATGGTGGTTGCAGGCCTTCGCCGGCGGCGGGCGGCGCGGCCGATTTCGGGGAGGCATCGCGCGCCCGCTGAATTTCGAACTGATAGTCGAACACCGCCTTGCCGAGCGCCGGCGTCGAAAACAGTCCGGGCACTTCGAGCAGCCCGCCGTTCGGGCGCGTTAATTCGGCTCTGACGAAACCTCTGGGATCGGAGGCGGCATTGACGAAATCGCCCGATGCGCCGCCACGCGCGCCAAATCCGAAGCGATTGAGCGCAACCAAGGCTGCTTGCGAATCGCGGGCCATCGGATTTCCCTTGGAAGCTCGCGGACATATATTGGCGGACTATAACGCGCTTCGGTATGAACCCGAGATTAATTCCTCGTCAGGATGCAGCCCGCCTCATGACAGATCGATCGGAGATCCCGACCTCGCGCCGCCTCGCCTGCGCGCGTTGCGGCACGGAATTCACCTGCGGCCTGTCCGGCCCATGCTGGTGCGCCGATGAATCCTTCCGCCTGCCGATGCCCTCGGACGGCAGCGATTGCCTGTGCCCGGATTGCTTGCGGAAGATCGCGCGTTTCCGCGCGACCTACACGGGATAGCCCGGCGACTTGCGTGCCATGCCGTCGAAGGCGTCGAGCAAGCGTTCGCGCCAGGTATAGACCGGGTCTTCTTCGCTGAGCAGTCTGAACGGGCTGACGGCCCGCGCCCATTGAAAGCCGCCGAACACGATGTAATCGGCATAGTTAGGCGCCTCACCGCCAAGATAGGTTTGCGTCTTCAAGGTCAGCCGCATCGGATC
>JBJMTR010000013.1:0-6535 GCA_045811565.1 Bradyrhizobium sp. | reverse complement strand
GGATGAAGCCACGGAAAATGCTCTCGTGCGCAGATCGGCATCTTCCGTTTTTACGTAGGTTGGATCAATACCGCGTATCCGTGGCCTCGTGGTTCGAGACGCGCGGCTTCGCCGCGCTCCTCACCATGAGGGTTTCCGACCTCATCCTGAGGAGCCGCGCGCAGCGCCGCGTCTCGAAGGATGGGAGCGTGATGCTTCGAGACGCGTTGCTTCGCAACGCTCCTCGGCATGAGGCTGAATCGGTTGGAACTCCCTTAGATCGTCATTGCCGGGCGCCTGCCCTCGACCTGATCGGGGATGATCCCGCAATCCAGCCAAACAAAACGGCGGGCGGAAGCCTGCCGTTTTGTTTTGCCCTGGGTATCGACGGTAGCTGGGCCGCACAAAGCACAACGTTTCAAGACGGCGGCTTATTTCTTCTTCCCGCCGGCCCGGCTGATGCTCTTGATCGCCAGCGGCGCGCGGCCTGATTTCTCGGCGATTTCGCGATCCTGCTCCATGATGTAGCCGCGCGCCGGCTCGTCTCCGTCGAGCCCGCCGAGCAACTCGGATGGCACGCGTCGGTTGGAGCGTTGGGAGCCGTCTTCATAGACGACGTTGAAAAAGGCGAACTCGCCTTTCGGATTGGTCCCGGGTTTTTTGGCCATGGGCGGCTTGTCCTCGATAGCGGCGGCGCTGTCAAAGAAAATGGAAGGGTTTCTACAATTGCCTGCCGTCGTAACGGCGGGTACCCATTAGCCACGTATCTTTGACGATGGCCGGTTCCGCATGGCATGATGGAAGTGGCGCGGGGAAAGGAAATTTTTAGCATGCATAGATACCGTTTGGCCGCTATCGCTTGCGCCTTTTTCGCAGCCACCCCGTCCCACGCCGCCCGCTGTGGCGGCGACTTCCACTCCTTCGTCTCCAACATCTCGGCGGATGCGGCGGCTGCCGGCATCTCGCAGAACGTGATCAGCTCCGCACTCGGCGGCGTGCAGCAGGATCCGGCGGTGCTTTCGTTCGACCGGCGGCAGCGCGGCACGTTCAACAAGACGTTCGAGCAATATGTCTCGACCCGCGTTGGACCGGGGCGGATCAACACCGGGCGCGCGATGCTGCAGCGGCATGCGGCACTGTTGTCGAGCATCGAGTCGCGGTTTGGCGTACCGCGGCAGATCCTCGTTGCGATCTGGGGATTGGAGAGCGATTTCGGCAAGGGCGACATGGGGAAATTGCCGGTATTTCGCGTGCTCGCGACCATGGCGCATGATTGCCGCCGGTCCGAATTGTTCCAGAACGAACTGATCTCAGCGCTCAAGATCGTGCAGCGCGGCGATCTGCGTCTCAACGACATGATCGGCGCCTACGCCGGCGAGATCGGCCAGACGCAATTCCTGCCGTCGTCCTACATCAAATACGGCGTCGATTTCGACGGCAACGGCCATGTCGATTTGCGCCACAGCGTGCCGGACGTGCTCGCGTCCACCGCGAACCTTTTGCACGTCAGCGGCTTCAAGATAGGCGCCCCGTATGGCGAAGGCACCGCCAATTTCGAGGCAATGCGCGAGTGGAATAGGGCGACGATCTATCGGAAGACGATCGCGTATTTTGCCGATCAGCTGGTGGGGCGGTAGGTCTGTCTCTGCGTCATTCTTCGATGTGCAATTGCACATCGGAGATGCGGCATCTGAACTCGGGTTTACCCGAGTTCAGCAATATGAATGTCCAAATCGGCAACAGCCGACTTGGATGGCGCAGGCCCGGAATCCATACTCACGATCGTGGTAACGGATTCTCTGATGTGCAGTTGCACATCAAAGCTCGCCGCGTTGCGCCGCCCCGGAATGACGAGGCCGGATTTGCGCAGGACGTGCCAAAAACAGCATGTCGGGCAAATCACCAGAAGCTGTCCAGCACCCTTTGCAAAAATATTTCGCTTTCCCATTTACCCAAATCAATTCTATGACCGCCGCCGTCCAATCCCGAAAGAGGGGCGTATCGCGATCGTCACGGACGCGGGGTTGGATGCGGTGGACGCGGCAGCGTCGGGCGCGCAAATGTGTTCGCAGGGCGGTCTCCCGTGAGTGAACAACGGCGCGCGGACGAACGGCGCTTCAACGCCTCGGCTAAAATTCGGCGGGCAGCACATGGTCCGTCGAAATCTTTGGCCGAGGTTGCTGCGGACGGCGAAGTCGTGTGGTCCTGGCATCCGTTGCTGATGTCAAGCTGGCGGAGAGGCGTCGGCCCAACCGGGCTTAGACAAGTCTTAATCCGTCGGCGACGGTGACAAAAAGGAATTCGTCGCCGGGGAGAGCACGAAGGAAACCGTTAAAACCATTGCGCGGGGAATGCCGGGCGTTTTCGGTGTGACCGTGGTGACTACCGTGTGCTTACCACCAATGCACACGGGCTGCGGGCGCATCGGCCGCCCGGCATTCCCTGCTCCCTCTATTTTTTCGAGGGACAACATTCGTGCAAACCTCGGGTGCATGGAGCCGCGAGCTTGCGAAGCTGTGGGTGCGAAGCACACCGATGGAATCGAAAAGCCGCGGCTTACTGGATACCCCGCATGCGCGGGTATGACGACATTGTTGTTCGACTCGCCTGCTCACTTCGCCGCCTTCGTGGCCATCTTCTCGATTCGCTTCGCCAGCACGGCCCAATAGGTCGCCGGACGAAGACGCTGCAACGGGTCCATGAAACGCGCGTCGTTGCCGGCGCTTTCCGGAAATCGCAGTCATCAGCTCACTCACTGGCCAGAAAGGGCAGCACGATTGTTCCCCAACTTTCACAAATTGGAACTGAACATATCGCGCTTTGAGTTCTTAACCTGAGTTACTTGTGAGGAGACGCCTATGGGACAAGCAAACCCCCTTCGGGCCAAAGCGCTTGTTGTCGAAGACGACGCGATGCAGCGGGAAATGATCGGTCTGCTGCTGGAAGAGAGCGACTTCGACGTCATCGCATGTGAAAGCGCAGAAGCCGCCGAGGTTGTGTTGCGGTGCAATGGCGGCAACCTCGACCTGATGATGACCGATGTTAACCTCGCCGGCGCCATGGATGGTGTCGAGCTCGCTCATATTGCCAAGCGATGCAATCCGGCTCTCGACGTGATCGTCACCTCGGGCAAGCCGCTGCGAGGGCCATTGCCCGACGGCGCGAAATTTTGGTCAAAGCCGTGGGCGCCGCTGGATGTGATCCGCGAAGCGGAGCGGATGTTGTTCGCCCGGAGCGAGCACTAAGCCAGGTCGATCTGTTCGTCGTCTGCGACCTTGCGCGGCAAGGTGATCGGAAGCGCTTGCGCATGCCGCTTCCGCGACACATTGCGCCACGATATGCGCGCGGAGCGGTCATCAAAATTAAAAGGCGGGCTTGAGGCCCGCCGTTTGTAGATAGCACGTTTTGAGATGCAGCTGGATTTGGGAGCCCGGGCGGAGCGCAAGCACTCCACCCGGGCGAAACGTCACTTCTTGGACTTCTTGGACTTCTTGGCCTTTTTCGCCTTCTTCGCCTTCTTCGCTTTCTTAGCCATAGCATCCTCTCAAGGTTTAATGGATTGAACGCGACTCCGAGGCATGCTTGGCGGAGGGCCAGCCTCGCAACATCCTCGCGCACAAACTCAACAGATTCGCGGCGCAATGCCGCGTGCTGTCACGCCGCTGTCATTACGTTATCCACAGTTGTTATGCATTTTCATGCCATTTTTTCTCGAAAACGCCCGTTCGTCGTGCCGTCGCGCGTTGCGACGTCATGCTTAACGATCTGCTCCAATAGCGTCTCGCTGTTCTCTTCATCAATTTAAAACCACGGCGCGGATTAGCCCGCTTGCGATGAGAGTCCGTTAAGTGGCGCGGCTGCATCTTGTCCGTAAGACAACGGGGATTGTCGTCGGGAGGATCGTTCAAGCGCAGCGGTTCGATCATAGGGGAGGCGGGGCACTTATCGTCCCGGGCTAGCGATGTTGAGCGTTCCGACACTTTGGACGGTATTCGTCATCAATTTTCTCGCGCTGGGCCTGATCTGGGCCTACGTCATGCGCTGCTACCCCAGCTTCGAGGCAGCCCGCTTCTGGACCGGTTCGACGTTTGCCGCAGCCGCCGGCGCCGCGCTGGCGATGATGCGCGTGGTGCTGACGGATTCGCTTTTGCCGCTGCTCGCCGGCGGCGCCGTGCTGGTGTTCGCGACGTGCCTTGCCGCAATGGGCATCAAGCGGTTCTATGGCCAGCCGGTGACGTGGCGCGGCACTTTCTTGCTCACCGCATCATGCTGCGCCGGCCTGAGCTTCTTCGCTTTCGGCTACGACAGCATTCCGATGCGGATGATCATCTATTCGATCGCCCAGTCGTTGCCGATCGTGCTGACGTTGAAGCTGTTGCTGTCGCAGCATGACGGCCGGATCAATCCTGGCGCCCGACTCGCCGGCCTCGTCGCCATTCTCATGATTGCGATCTATGCCCTTCGCCTCGTCGGGAGCATTGTCTACGGCGGTGAGATCTCTTTCATCCGATTCACCCCGGCGCAGTCGGTGGTGATCCTGCTGTTGATGTTCCTGTCGATGGCATGGAATTTCGGCTTCCTGCTGATGGCGATGGACCGCCTTCGCAACGAGGTCGCCGATCTGGCCTTGCTCGACGATCTCACCGGGGTCGGCAACCGCCGGCATCTGGTGCGGCGGCTGACGGAAGAATGCGCCCGGTCGGCGCGCAGCGGCGATCCGTTCGCGCTCCTGGTTATCGATCTCGACGGCTTCAAGGGCATCAACGATACTTACGGCCATGCGGCCGGCGACGCGTGCCTGCAGCATTTCACCTTGATGGCGCAGACGCGGCTGCGGCCCGGCGACATGCTGGCGCGCACCGGCGGCGACGAGTTCTGCATCGTGCTGCCCTCCTCGACGCTGCGTGAAGGCGCGATGGTCGCTCGTCGGGTGCTGGACGTCTGCCGCGCCGATGCAGAGCAATGCGTCGGTGCCGATATCCCGATCGCGGTTTCGATCGGCGTCGCGCAGTGGACGCGGGAGATTGGCGCATTCCCGGACCGTTTGATCGTGGCCGCCGACCATGCGCTATACGAAGCCAAGAAGAACGGCCGGAACGGTTTTGCGACCTGCGAAGCCGCGCCGCCGCTCGCGCCCGAGATTGCCGCGATCCCGGAGATGGCCCTGCGCAGGCGCGCGTGAGCGTGTGTTGGTCGGGTATGTCATTCGATGGCATGAACGTTCGCTTGCTTGCGGCGGCGCTATCCGCGATCGCGCTGTTCGCTTCGGCCTCCGCGCAGACGCCTGACCTCGCCGCCGTCGCGCGATCATCAGGTACGCCGGACATTCCCGGCCTGAAAATCGTCTGGCTGGCGCCATGGGGCGAAGTGGCAAAAGCCCATCCGTGGCGCAACATCATCGTGCATCAGACCGAGGGGCCGGCCGGCTCGGCGCGCGGCGGCGCGCACGAGCAGTTCAAGAACCCGACCCGTCGCGGCGTCCTGGTCTGGGTCGAAACCGACGGCACCGTATATTGGGCGGTGGCGGAAAACCTCGTTCCGACCCATGGCGACGGCGGCAACCGCAATGACAACAGATACATCGACAACAGACCGACCTTTCATCAAGTGGTCGGCAGCAATTCGATCGGAGTGGAATTCGCGGGCAACTATCCGGACGTCACGCGCGAGCCGACCGAGGCGCAAATCGCGGCGTGGCAGATCCTAGTGAAGGTTCTGCGCGCGCGTTATGGCATCCCGCTCGATCGCGTCTTTGCCCACAACTGGATCGATTTCAAGGACGCCCGCTATTGCGAAGGCTGCGCGCTGGCCAAAATGGCGCGGGAGTGGGGGGAGTAGCCGCAGCTCCTCAAATTGGCTGCGCCATCCGGCGGAAGATGTGCTGATTCGACAGCGTCGTTGAGTGCGCCAAATGAAAAAAACAAAAAGCCGGCGTTGCCGCCGGCCTTCGTTTCTCGCCGTTGCCGCAGTATCAGTGCGCGGCTTCCAGAGCTGCCGCTTCCTGTCTGGCGATCGTGCCTTTGACGGCCGACTGCACCTTCTCGAAAGCGCGGACCTCGATCTGCCGCACGCGTTCGCGCGACACGCCGAATTCGGCGGCGAGGTCTTCCAGCGTCATCGGCTCTTCCGCCAGACGCCGCGCCTCGAAGATGCGGCGTTCGCGCGGGTTGAGCACACCGATGGCGCCGTTCAGCGCTTCACGGCGGTGGTCGAACTCCTCGCTCTCAGCCATCCTGGCTTCCTGGTTGGGCGTGGTATCGACCAGCCAGTCCTGCCATTCGCCGGCTTCACCGTCGTCGCGGATCGGCGCGTTGAGCGACGCGTCGCCGCCGAGCCGGCGGTTCATGTCGATCACGTCCTGATCCGTCACGCCGAGGCGGCTGGCAATCAGCTTCACCTGGTCGGGATGAAGATCACCCTCGTCCAGCGCGGAGATCTTGCTCTTCGCCTTGCGCAGGTTGAAGAACAGCTTCTTCTGGTTCGCGGTGGTGCCCATCTTCACGAGCGACCACGAACGCAGGATGTACTCTTGAATCGACGCCTTGATCCACCACAT
>JBJMTR010000012.1:0-4916 GCA_045811565.1 Bradyrhizobium sp. | reverse complement strand
GTCGCGATCGCCGCGCACATGCGAATAGGCTTTCTGCCGCGCGCTGAAACGGGAATCCGCCAGCGTGTCTTTCCACCCGAGATAATCCCAATAATCGATCGGCATGCTTAACGCGATGACGGATGGATCCTTGGCGAGTTCGCCGATGATCTTATCGGCGGGTGGACATGAGGAGCATCCCTGGGATGTGAACAGCTCGACCACCGCGCGCGGGTCGGCATGGGCCGGACGGATGATCGCGATGATTGCGCAGACGCTGAGCGCACCAGACCAGCGCCAGATGTAACTATAGGCCATCATCGCTGTCATACTGCGAACCGGTCCTGACGATTTCCATCCGTATTTGTACGGGGCATGTCTGATCCCTGAAAAGCACGGCCCCGAACGCGCGAAGGCGGCCTTTTCATAGGCCGCCTTCTTTTCCCTAGCCACTCACTTCGCAGTGAGGCATCGATCACAAATCCGCGTCATGCCGCAAGTCTGCGGAGCACATAATGCAGGATGCCGCCGTTTCGATAATATTCGAGCTCGTCGAGCGTATCGATGCGGCAGAGCAGCGGGACGCGCTGCAGCGAACCGTCGCTGGACACGATGTCCGCCGTCAGCGTCTGACGCGGCTTCAAATCGCCCTGCAGGCCGCGAATTGTCACTTTTTCATCGCCTTTCAGGCCGAGCGACGACCATGACGTGCCGTCCTCGAAGGTGAGTGGCAGCACGCCCATGCCGACCAGGTTGGAGCGGTGGATGCGCTCAAAACTCTGGCAGATCACGGCGCGAACGCCGAGCAGCCGCGTGCCCTTCGCAGCCCAGTCGCGCGACGAGCCGTTGCCGTATTCGGCACCGGCGAATACCACCAGCGGCACCCCTTCCGCCTGGTACTTCATCGCGGCGTCGTAGATCGACATCTGCTCGCCGTCGGGCCAGTGTGTTGTCAGGCCGCCTTCCGGAATATTGCCGTCGGCGCCCTTCAGCATGAAATTCTTGATGCGGATGTTGGCGAACGTGCCGCGCATCATGATTTCATGGTTGCCGCGCCGGGTGCCGTACTGGTTGAAATCGGCCGGCCGCACCTGATGCTCGCTGAGGAATTTGCCGGCCGGCGAGGTCAGCTTGATGGAGCCGGCGGGCGAGATGTGGTCGGTCGTGATCTTGTCGCCGAACATCGCCAGGATCCGCGCATCGACCACGTCGGTGATCGGCTCCGGCTGCTTCTTCATGCCCTCGAAGTATGGCGGATTCTGCACGTAGGTCGAGCTCATGTTCCAGCGATAGGTCTCGCTCTCGACGGTCTTGATCTTGCGCCAGTTGCTGTCGCCCTTGAACACGTCGGCGTATTTCTTCTTGAAGATCGTCGCGGTCACGAACTTCTTCATGAAGGCGTTGATCTCCTTGGTAGTCGGCCAGATGTCCCTCAGATAGACCGGCTTGCCATCCTTGCCGGTGCCGATCGGCTCGACGGCAAGATCTTTTGTCACCGTTCCCGCCAGCGCGTAGGCGACGACCAGGGGCGGCGAGGCCAGATAATTTGCCTGCACGTCCGGGCTGACACGGCCTTCGAAATTGCGGTTGCCCGATAACACGGCGGCGGCGACGATGCCGTTGTCGTTGACCGATTTCGAAATCTCCTCCGGCAGCGGGCCCGAATTGCCGATGCAGGTCGTGCAGCCGAAGCCGACCAAATTGAAACCGACCTTGTCAAGATTGGCCTGCAAGCCGGAATTGGCGAGATATTCCGCGACCACCTGGCTGCCCGGCGCCAGCGAGGTCTTTACCCACGGCTTTGCCTTCAACCCCTTGGCTGCGGCATTGCGCGCCAGAAGACCGGCGCCGATCAGCACGCTCGGATTGGACGTGTTGGTGCAGGAGGTGATCGCCGCGATCACCACGTCGCCATGGCCGAGATCGAAATCGCGATTCTCGACCGGGTAGCGCTTTGCAGCGTCCTCACTTTTCTTGTACTCGCTGGCCAGTGCAGCCGCGAAACCTGAGGAAACGGCGGGCAGCGCGACCCGACCCTCGGGGCGCTTCGGTCCAGCCATCGATGGCACGACGTCGGCAAGATCAAGCGCCAGCGTTTCCGTGAACACCGGATCGGGCGATTTCGCGGTGCGGAACAAACCCTGCGCCTTGGCGTAGGCAGCAACCAGTGCAACGCGGTCGGCCTTGCGTCCCGAGGTCTTGAGATAATCGATGGTCGCGGCATCGACCGGGAAGAAGCCGCAGGTCGCGCCATATTCCGGCGCCATGTTGCCGATGGTCGCCTTGTCGGCCACCGAGAGATAATCGAGGCCGGGGCCGAAGAACTCCACGAACTTTCCGACCACGCCCTGCTTGCGCAGCATCTGTGTCACCGTCAGCACGAGATCGGTCGCGGTGACGCCTTCCTTCAATTGACCCTTGAGCTTGAACCCGACCACTTCCGGCAGCAGCATCGACAGCGGTTGGCCGAGCATCGCGGCTTCTGCCTCGATGCCTCCGACGCCCCAGCCGAGCACCGCAAGGCCATTGACCATGGTGGTGTGCGAATCAGTACCGACGAGGGAGTCCGGATAAGCGACCTCGAACGTGCCGGTCTTCTTGCCGACCGTCATCTTCTCCTTCCTCGTCCATACCGTCTGCGCGAGATATTCGAGATTGACCTGGTGACAGATGCCGGTGCCGGGCGGCACCACGGAGAAATTCGAAAACGCCTTCTGGCCCCATTTCAGGAATTCGTAGCGCTCCTGGTTCTGCTTGTATTCTTCGACCACGTTCTTTGAGAAAGCCTTGTTGTCGCCGAAGAAGTTCACGATCACCGAGTGATCGATGACAAGATCGACCGGCACCAGTGGATTGATCTTCTCGGCATCGCCGCCGAGCGTCTGCATCGCATTGCGCATCGCGGCAAGATCGACCACCGCCGGCACGCCGGTGAAGTCCTGCATCAGCACGCGCGCCGGGCGGAACGCGACCTCATGCTCGAGCTTGCGCTTCTTCAGCCATTTCGAGACCGCGAGAATGTCTTCCGTCTTGACGGTGCGGCCGTCCTCATTGCGCAACAGGTTCTCCAACAGCACCTTCATCGAATAGGGCAGCTTGGAAATCCCCTTCAGACCGTTCTTCTCGGCGGTGGGCAGGCTGTAATAGACGTAGGTCTTGCCACCGACCTTGAGGGTCTTGCGGCATTTGAAGCTGTCGAGCGAGGTCATGTCAGGAGATCCCAATTCTCAGTTTATACCCGGCAAGGGTATTTTAACACCGTCAGCGGAATCGGGCTTACCGGCTTGCGGCCGCCGATCGTGTGCTGCATCAAGTTCCCGGTTTATAGAAGCTTTCTGGAAGGGCCGCCACACTGACAAACCTGCTGCAGCGTTGCGCGACCCACAAATTCTTAACTGCTAGCCAAAGATTTCAGAGGGCTGTGAAGAGGCAAAATGCGGCTCTCGGGACGTGATCTGAGGTGTGTGCGCGGCGGCCGCGAGGTGTTTTCCGGCCTTGATTTCGCGGCCTCCTCCGGCGAAGCACTGGCCGTCACCGGCCCCAACGGATCGGGCAAGACCTCGCTGCTTCGCCTCGTCGCGGGCCTCCTGATCCCGGCGGCCGGGTCGATCGATCTGGAGGACGGCGAGCGTGAGCTGACCTTGGGCGAACAGGCGCATTATCTCGGGCATCGCGACGCGCTGAAGCCGGCGTTGAGCGTCGAGGAGAACCTGTCGTTCTGGCGAAATTTTCTCGGCGGCGCCGCGGAAGACGCGGGCAAATGCCTCGCGGCGGTAGGACTGGACCACGCCTCGCATCTGCCGGCGGCGTACCTGTCCGCCGGCCAGCGGCGGCGACTTTCGATCGCGCGGCTGCTCGTGGTGCGGCGGCCGGTCTGGCTGCTGGACGAGCCGACCTCCGCGCTCGATGCCGCCGGGCAAGATCTGTTCGTGGGCCTGATGCGCGATCACCTCGGGCGCGGCGGGATGATCCTCGCCGCCACTCATGCGCCGCTAGGGATCGACGCCCGGAAATTGCGGATGGGAGGCGCCGCATGACCGCCCTCACCGCGCTGATTCGACGGGATATCAAAATCGCGCTGCGTGTTGGCGGCGGCGCGCTGATCGGCGTGCTGTTCTTTCTCACCGTCACCGCGCTGATGCCGTTTGCGGTCGGGCCCGACCTGGCGCTGCTGACGCGACTCGGGCCGGCGATCCTTTGGCTCGGGGCGCTGCTGGCGAGCCTGCTCACGCTCGATCGTCTGTTCACGGCCGATCACGAAGACGGGTCCCTTGACCTGATCGTGATGAGCCGGACGCCGCTGGAACTCGCCTGCGCCGCCAAAGCGCTGGCGCACTGGCTGGCCGCCGGGTTGCCGCTGATCATTGCAACCCCGGCGCTGGGGCTGCTCTTGAACCTCGATGGCACCGCAACGTTGGCGGTGGCGCTGACGCTGCTGGCGGGCACGCCGGCGCTAACCTTCACCGGCATGATCGGGGCGGCGCTTGCCGTGACATTACATCGCGGCGGATTGTTGCTGGCAGTGCTGGTGCTGCCGCTGGCGATCCCGGTGCTGATCTTCGGTGTTGCCGCGTCGCAGGCCGCGATCATCGGACCGCTGTCGTTCGGAACGCCGTTTTCGATCCTGTGCGCGCTCTCACTGGTTAGTTTCGTGGTCGGGCCGTTCGCGGCCGCAGCGAGCCTGCGGCACGGGCTGGATTGATTGGAGCCGATCAACTCTTTTCAACCAGATTGCCTGCACCGCCGCCCACGACTATCAGGGGATGCCATGACGCTGATTGACCTCGCCAACCCCACCAAATTCCTCTCGCTGACCGCGCGCGTCCTGCCGTGGCTTGCGGGCATTACCGCGATCCTGCTGCTGATCGGCCTCTATCAATCCTCTGTCTAGACCTTGTTTTTTCAGATGGGATGATCGTTGTTTATGTTTTTATTGT
>JBJMTR010000011.1:0-13893 GCA_045811565.1 Bradyrhizobium sp. | reverse complement strand
GCCCCATGGCTGGCAGCGCAACAGCCGCGCCAGCGTCATCCATCCGCCGCCCCACAGTCCGAAGCGTTCAATCGCCTCGTCGCCATAAACCGAGCAGGTCGGCAGATGACGGCAGTTGTATCCGACCAGCGGCGACAGCGTATGGCGATAGATCCAGATCAGTCCGCGTCCGGCATTGCGCGGTATGCGGCGAACCGCAGCGGCGCAGTCCGGGCACTGCGATGAATGTAACGCTGAATGCTTCATGGGCTATGTGCTATAATCATATTCATATTTTACGCGGTTCCCAAGCACGGAACCGAGTGATCGCGGACATTTGCGCCACAGTTTGCAATTATCCAAACGTTTGGGGGCGGCGCAGCAAAGGTTCTATGGACGAAGCACGTCAGTACGGTTACCGTTTTGACTGCGCTTCAAGACAGAATCATGTCGCGCTGAATGGGGCCATTGCCACTCTCCGCCGTGTGGGCTTAGGGGGAAGGAACCAAGTTGACATTTATGACGTCGCTCAAACTTCGCGGCATGGCGCTCGTCGGCACCGCCGCCCTGTGCATTGCGTTGCCTGGCGCGATCACGACGCTAGGCAATTCGGCGCATGCCGGTGCCACCCTCGAAGAACGCAAACTGCCGATGCGCTTCAAGTGGGTCGCGTGCCAGCCCAATTGCAAGGGCTGGATCGCAGCCGTTGGCATCGTCACCGCCGATAGCCCGCGAGAGTTTGACGAATTCGCGCGCGGACGCCAGCTTGGCGGCGCGACTGTCGTGCTGGATTCCAGTGGCGGCTCGGTCAACGATTCGATCGCGCTCGGGCGGCGGTTCCGCAGCCTCGGTGCACTAACGACGGTCGGCGTGAGCGTCCTGGAACAGACGCCGCAGGGCGATCGCGCCCGGGTGATGCCGGGAGCCTATTGCGAGTCGATGTGCGTATTCCTGCTGTTATCCGGCAAGGCGCGCTACGTGCCCGAAAAGGCGCATGTGCGGGTGCACCAGATCTGGATGGGCGACCGCGCCGACGATGCCAAGGCCGCGAGCTACACCGCACAGGACATGATGATCGTGGAGCGCGATATCGGCCGTCTCGCCAAATACACCTTCGACATGGGCGGCGCCGGCGACTTGCTGTCGCTGGCCCTGAGCGTGCCGCCGTGGGAAGATCTGCACGAATTGTCGCGGACCGAACTGCGGCTGACCAATCTGGTGACGACGGATGCCGTCGCCGATGTGCTGGGCCCGCAGGATAATTCGTCGGTGCCGATGGCCGAAGCGAAGCCTGCGAAGCCGACGCAGGACCGTTTTGTCAGCAGCGCCGTTGAAGAGCCGGCGGCGCAGGCCGCGAAGTCAAGCAAGACCGCTGAAGCCGTGGTTCCGACCGGCAGCGTTACCACCGCGACGCCGACGCAGCCCGCGAACTAGGCCGCAGCCCACCGACGGTGTCATCATCCGCGAAAGCGGGTGATGCAGTACAGTGCGGCTCCTGTGACTGAGTTCTGGGTCCCCGGTGAACTGGATACCAGCTGGCGCGCGGTGCAAGCGCCGACCCGCTGGCGGGCATGATGAGTATTTATTGTGCCGAGACCGGGTGCTTCGTCTTCGCCTCGATTTGGCCGATGGCATCGACAACCGCGTCAAAAGTCAGCATGGTCGAGGCGTGGCGGGCCTTGTAGTCGCGCACCGGCTCGAGCAGGGCGATGTCGGCCCATTTGCCTTGCGGCGGGCCGCCGTTCTCCTTCAGCATCTTGCGGACCGTCTCGCGCAATTGGCGCAATTCATCCGCCGTCGAACCCACGACATGGCTCGCCATGATCGAGGAGGAGGCCTGCCCGAGCGCACAGGCTTTCACATCATGGGCGAAGTCGGTGACGACAGGCCCGTCCATCTTGAGGTCGACTTTCACGGTCGAGCCGCACAGTTTTGAATGCGCGGTGGCGCTGGCATCGGGGTCGGAGAGCCGGCCCAATCGGGGGATATTGCCGGCCAATTCGATGATCCGCTTGTTGTAGATGTCGTTCAGCATGTCAATAAAGGCCTCACGCCGCCGAGCAGGGTGCCCTTGGCGGCTGGGTTTCACCGTCCTATATATGAACAGCATTGCCGGAAATACAGTCCGGCCATGCCGTCGCCGCGGCCAATTAGGAAGCTACTTCTGCGGTGGTGATGCTAGGTGAGGGGACTCAGGCGTCCGGCGGCAAAGCTGCCCCGTCTGCCCGGTGACACTCCGGTCCGAAAGACCGGTCGAACGGAGAGACGTCGATATGGACGCCTTGATAAAATCTATTGGCCGGACCAAGCCAACCGACGCCAAGGCGGTGGAAACACGCCCGGCCGAGCTCGATCCGTCTGAGTTCCTGGCGGCTGCCGTCCGCGCAGACCAACCGCGGCCGTCGCGCCACGAAGCCGAACGGGCGATCCAGACCCTGCTCAGCTATATCGGCGAGGATCCTAGCCGCGAGGGGCTGTTGGACACCCCGCGCCGCGTCGTCGAGGCCTACGACGAACTCTATCAGGGTTATCATCAGTGTCCCGCGGAGGTGCTCGACCGCACGTTTGGCGAGACCGCCGGCTATGACGATTTCGTCCTGATCCGCGATATCGAATTCACCTCACAATGCGAGCATCACATGATGCCGTTCTACGGCAAGGCGCATATCGCCTATACGCCGGTGGAGCGGGTGGTGGGATTGTCAAAACTGGCACGGCTGACCGATATCTTCGCCCGGCGCTTGCAGACCCAGGAGCATCTCACCGCGCAAATTGCGGCTGCGATCGACGAAGTTCTCAAACCGCGCGGCGTTGCGGTCATGCTTGAGGCGGAGCATACCTGCATGTCGGTGCGCGGCGTCGCCAAACATGGCGCGATGACGTTCACAAGCCGCTTTACCGGCATGTTCCGCGACAATCCGGCGGAGCAGGCGCGCTTCCTTTCCATGGTGCGAGGACCGAACCGGTAACCTCGCTGCAATTTGCGAGGCTACCCGTGTCCACATCCGCAGATATCAGCGATCGCGAGGAGGGGCTGGCATTCCAGCCCAGGTACGACGCGTCGGGTCTCGTGACCTGCGTGGCGACGGATGCCGCGAGCGGTGACGTGCTGATGGTCGCGCATATGAATGACGAAGCGTTGCGCAAAACGATTGCGAGCGGCGAGGCCTGGTATTTTAGTCGCTCGCGCAATGCGTTATGGCGAAAAGGTGAGACTTCGGGTCATACGCAGCGCGTGGTCGAGATGCGGATGGATTGCGATCAGGATGCGGTGTGGATCCGGGTCGAACAGAGCGGCGCTGCCTGTCACACGGGCCGTCGGTCATGTTTCTATCGAGCGGTCACGGCTGGCGACGGCGGCACGCGGTTGTCGTTTGTCGATGCGGATCGGGTTTTCGATCCGAAGGCGGTTTATCGGAAATGACTTCGTCATTCCGGGCGCGCGGGGCGCGAACCTCAGATCTGCAATCGCAAATCGAGAAATCTCGACAGTTCATCTAGTCCCGCTGTCCCGGAATGACGCCACAGAACGCTAACCAGCCATTAACCATACTCGCGGCACTGTGATCTCGTATGGGTGCCGATTCCCGGCGCCCGGCAAGGCCGCACGGTTCGCGAGGAGCGGGGCTCCAACACATGCCGGTCGACACGTCAAACGCCATGGCTGCGGCAGGTGTCGACCCAACGCGCGTGAAAATCGCGGGCTCCATCAAGCAGGCCGCCTCCAGCACCGGCGCCAGCTTCGAGTACCTGCTCGCCACCGCGAAGATGGAATCCAATTTCAATCCGAGGGCAGCCGCCGCGACCTCGTCGGCGCGCGGGCTCTATCAGTTCATCGACCAGACCTGGCTCGGCACCGTCAAGGAGGCCGGCGCCCAGCTCGGATACGGCAAATATGCCGAGGCCATCACCAAAAATCCTTCCGGCGGCTATTCGGTCAGCGATCCCACGTCCCGGGCCGCGATCATGAAGCTGCGCGATGATCCCGATGCCGCTTCCGCGATGGCGGCGGTGCTGACCCAGTCCAACAGTTTTAAGCTCACCGGCAAGATCGGTCGTCGTCCGACCGATGCCGAGCTCTACATCGCACATTTCATGGGCGTCGGCGGCGCGGCAAAGCTGATCTCGAACGCCGAAGACAATCCGCAAGCCTCCGCCGCGCTGATGTTTCCGAATGCCGCAGCCGCCAACCAGCCGATCTTCTACGACCGCGGCGGGCGGGCCCGCAGCGTATCCGAAGTCTATTCGGTGCTAAGCTCGCGCTTCGTCAACGCCGCCAATTCGCAGCCCACCCGCACCGCGCTTGCCGCGGTCGGCGACGTCCCAAGAAGGGTCACCGTGGCCAGCGCAGCGCCGATCGACAATGCCGCTTATCTCTCGAGCTTTCCTGATTCGCGCGCGGTGACGCCGGTCACCGCGACGTCGCAGACCGACCTCAAGACCGCATCGTCACAGACCGATCCGATCTTCCGCTCGCTGTTTCAGGCCGGTGACCGCACGCAGCCGATCTCACCGGCGGTCCAGGAATTGTGGGGCAATTCTTCGTCGCTGACGACGGTGGCCGCGCTATCTGGACGGACCCCCGAAGTCCGCCCACCCGGCCGGCTCGATCTCTTCAGCGACCGCAGCGGCACGTTCAGCAGCTAAGTCTCGAGTCCGGACGCGGCGCAGCTTCAGCAACCGCTGGATCCTCATGGTGAGGAGGCGCGTCTTCGCGCCGTCTCCGGACGATGCTTCGCATCGCCGGGAGACCATGGAGCCCAGTAATGCCGGCTGCCACCCTTCGAGATGACGCGCGATGCGCGGCTCCTCAGGATGGAGGCTGTGCTTGGGAGGCGACGTTTCAAACGGCCGACATCTCGCTCCCACCCTTAACGAAACGTCAATAAACCCAAACGGTTATAGTGAACCCTTTGTTAAGCGTCATGGTTTATTTTGTATGACAGTGGCATCGCGCCGCGGTGTCGTTTCAGATTGCGTAAGCCGGCAGGGCAATGATCGTTCGGCAGTTTATCAGTTGGATACGGACCGCTCCGGCAGGCGAGAGGGCAGAGGCGACGCGGGCTCTGGCGCGAGCCTGGTTGATTTCAGATTTGTCCGAAGACGATCGTGCCGCCGCCGAAGGCGCACTTCTGATGCTGCTCGACGATCCATCGCCGCTGGTGCGTCAGACCATGGCGCAGGTATTCGCGCGCAGCGCGGAGGCGCCTGCCGCTATCGTGCAGGCGCTCTCGCTCGACCAGCCGTCAATTGCGCTGCCCGTGCTCGAACATTCACCGCTTCTGATCGATGCGGATCTTGTCGACATCGTCGCGACCGGAAACAGTGAAATGCAATGCGCGATCGCGCGCCGGCTGCAACTGCCGGCTTCGGTCTCTGCGGCAATCGCCGAAGTCGGCTCGGCCGCGGCGGCGCTGGAGTTGATTGAAAACGCCAATGCGGAGCTTCCGCCGTTTTCCTGGGACCGCATCGTCGAGCGCCATGGACATCTCGCCGCGATCAGGGAAGCGATGCTGGTGCTGGAAGGCCTGCCGGCCGCGACACGCGTCGCGCTGGTCGCAAAACTCTCCGAAACTCTGGCCCAATTCGTTGTCGCGCGAAACTGGCTCTCTGCAGATCGGGCAGGGCGGATCGCTGACGAAGCCCGCGAACGCTCGACCGTCAATATCGCAGCGCACTCCTATGGCGAGGACATGCGCGGTCTGGTCGCGCATTTGCGTGCCACCGGCCAGCTCACCGCCGGACTGATCCTGCGCGCGCTGTTATCAGGCAATATCGAACTATTCGATGCTTCGCTGGCGGAATTATCAGGGCTGTCGCAGGCCCGCGTCTCCGCGCTGCTGCATGACCGCGGCGGTGCCGGCCTGCAGGCGCTATTGACCCGCGCCGGCCTGCCGGAATCTACCTTTGCGGCGTTCCGCGTCGCGCTCGAGGCGAGCCATGAAATCGGTTACGTCGATACCGTCTGCGGGGCGGCGCGGCTGCGCCGCCGCATGGTCGAGCGCGTGCTGACCCATTGCGAGACCGATCGCCAGGCAGCCGAGCCGCTCCTGATCCTGCTGCGACGCTTCGCAACGGAATCCGCGCGCGAGGAAGCGCGCATGTTCTGCGAGGAACTGGTCGCGGAAGAAGCGGTCCCGCCGCTCCATCACGACCTGATCGCGGCGTAGGTGCGAATGGTTTCGTAGTGTGGGCTCGCTGAACCGTGCCCACCATCTCAGCGCATAATCGAATGTTGTTGGTGGGCACGGCGCAGGAGCGCCTTTCCCACCCTACCGAAGCTGAGTTTGCAGGGATTACTCCGCTGGCGCGATGCTCGGCGCGAGGATGGCCTCGAGATGCTCGGGGCGGTCGCGGTTGACGCGGGTGAGGAATTGATCCGCGATGCCGCGGAGCTGCTTGCTTAGCGCGTTCGCCATGACTGTCGTGTCGAGTTTGGTGCGCTCGCGCACGATCGCCTGGATCGCGTTGATATGATGCGTCATCAGATCCGGCGGTACATTGTCGAGCTCGGGCGCGTGTTCGATGATGCGGCACAGGCTGTCGGCGGCGGCGCCGGCGGAGGGAAATCCGAAAGTGGCGGCGTCGCCCTTGATGTCGTGGGCTGCGCGAAACAGTTCTTCGCGCGTGTCATCGGTGAAACCTTTGCGCAAAATCGCGGCGTGCGCAGCCGACAGGCGGTCGGCTTCGATCGCCATCCAGTTCTTGAATTCGCCCGACAGGCCGGCGAGCGCTTTTTCCGCCCGCGCGACGGGATCGTCGAGATCGCTTTCGGGAACGCGGAGCAGCACCTTGCGCAAGGGATTCGGCTGCGTGATCACGTGATGATCGGCGAAGGTCTTGATCTGCAGCGTCGCGGGCTTTTCTTTCGCCATGATCGTGTTCCTTCACGCCTTGCGCGCTAAACGCTGGTACGCGCCTTGTCGAGCAGCGACGGCTGCTGCATGATTTCCACGTCGCCGCCGACGCGACGCTCCGGACCGATGTAGGTGTTGCTGGTGTTGCGGCGGCGGTCCGGGCCGAAATAGGTCTTGGTCTTGATGAACGGGCGCGGGTTAGCGACGACGTTGAGGATGCGCTGATAAAGTCCCTTGGCCGAGATCGGTTTTGCCAGGAATTCGGTGACGCCGGCATCGCGCGCCACCGTCACCCGGCGCTTCTCCGAATGCCCGGTCAGCATGATGATCGGCGCGTACGGATTGCCCTTGGATTCCGGCTGTCGGATCATTTGCGCGAGTTCGAGCCCGTCGAAAATCGGCATCGACCAGTCGGTGATGACGATATCGGGCACGTAATGGCTGTACATCTCGAGCGCGGTCGCGCCGTCCTCGGCTTCATACGCCTCGCGCGCGCCGAACGAATGCAACAGCGTGCGCAAGATGCGGCGCATGTGCGGATTGTCATCGCAAATCAGAAATCGCAGCTTGTTGAAGTCAATGCGATACATGGTCCGGCCCTAAAGGGCATACCCGGCCAAAGCGGTATACCCGGCATTAACCATATCGCGACGGGGGTTAACGAAAGGTTGCAGAACCAGCGCGATGGGCAGCGGGGCGCTATCAGTGCCCGAACTGTTCGCGCAGGATACGCTCCTCGAGGCTGTGGCCGGGGTCGAACAGCATGCGCATCGAGATCGTCCTGTCGGTCAGCACCTCGACGCGGCGGACATCGCGCACCTCGTCATGATCGGCCACCGCGGCCACCGGACGTTTTTCACCCTCGAGCACCTCGATGACGACAAAGGCGGTGTTGGGAAGCAGCGCGCCGCGCCAGCGCCGCGGCCTGAAGGCGCTGATCGGCGTCAGCGCTAACAGCGCCGCGTTGATCGGCAGGATCGGTCCCTGCGCCGAGAGATTGTACGCGGTGGAGCCGGCCGGCGTCGAAACCAGGATACCGTCGGCGATCAATTCCGCCATGCGTTCATGCTCGTCGATGAGGATGCGCAAACGCGCGGCCTGATAGGTTTGGCGAAACAGAGCGACCTCGTTGATGGCGTGATGCACATGCACCCCTCCATGCACGTCGGTGGCGCGCATCAGCAGTGGGTTGATGAGGGATTCTCGCGCCGCGGCCAGCCGCGTATGCAGGTCGTGTGTCGAGAACTCATTCATCAGGAAACCGACGGTGCCGCGATGCATGCCGTAGATCGGCTTGCCCGTGCGCATGTGCGCGTGGAGCGTTTGCAGCATCAGGCCATCGCCGCCAAGCGCGACCACGACATCGGCATCGGTGGCATCGTGATTGCCGTAAAGCGCCGTCAGCTGCTTTAGCGCCTGCTGAGCCTCGGGGCCGGCGCTCGCAACGAAGGCGATCCGGTCGTATCGCTTGGGGTTGGTCATTGGAGGACGAACTCACGTTGGCGCCGGATTGCGCCGCGCTCGTCTATACACCTTGGCAGGGCTTGTCGAGATGACCGGCCGCTTTTGGACGCTGGGTAAGGTAAATCGCGGCTGGCCCTTGCCGGGCCGCCGGAACGACAGTCCGGCTACTTCTCGTTCAGCGTGCGGATCGGATCCCAATCCTCATCCGGGGGATTTTCGGCCAATTCCCGCGCGCGTTCGCGAAACAACGATGCCGGCGGGTCAACGCCTGCGGAGCGGTCAAAGCATTTCGCGGCGAGTGCAAACTCGCGGGCGCGCCAGAGCGCGAGTCCATCGGTGTAATCGGCCACCAAGGCCCGCTGCGAAGCGGTAGGCTCTGTCGAGCGCGCGAGCAATTCGTAGATTCTCAACGCCTGGGTTCGTCCCTTGAGTCGGACAGTGTCGAGCTCGCGCCAGGCAAAAGCCTCGCCGGCAAGCATCAGCGTCGCCTCGGAGGCGATTATGGTGGTGCCATAGAACTTGTTGGCGCCTTCCAGCCGCGAGGCGAGGTTTACAGCATCGCTCATGACAGAGTAATTGAAGCGCCGCCGCGATCCGAAGTTACCGACCAGCGCCTCGCCGGAATTGATCCCGATCCGTTGCGCCAGTCTGCATTCGCGGAAAGTCGCGGATTCACGATTGAGCTTGGCGAGACGCGCGCAGCAATCCAGCGCGGCGCGTGCGGCGTTGGCGGCATGATCGGGATCGTCGGCCGGTGCGCCGAACACCGCCACAATCGCGTCGCCGATATATTTGTCGACATACCCGCCGTGGCCTTCGATGATATCGGTCATCTCAGAAAGATATTCATTCATCAGCGACATCAGCCTATCAGGCGGCATTTTTTCCGCGATACGCGAAAACCCCTCGATGTCGGAGAAAAACACCGTCACGTTGCGGGTCTCGCCGCCAAGTTCAGGCAGTTTGTTCGACGAGAGCATGCGGTTGATGACGTGCGGCGCGAGGTACAGCGCAAAGCTCTTCTGCAGCAGGCGGCGGCTCTTGTCGGTGACGGCGAAGCGAAAGCCGATCGTGGCGGCGAGCGCGGCGAGCCCCGCAAGGAATGGTTCGGCGATCGGAAGCACGAGCGCGTGGTTGAAAGCCAGCGTCGCGCTGGTCACGCCAAGCGCGGTAATGACTGCGTAGATGAAGAACGCGCTGATCGGCTTGAACAGCCACGCCGCCGTCGCTGCCAAGGCAGCAACCAGGGCGGCGATCAGAAAAACCGGCAGTCGGCCAAGTTCGACGGCCGCATCGCGTGCGATCAAGTTGCTGACGGCGGTTGCATGGATATAGACGCCGGCGATGGAACTGCGCTTGAAGCCCGCGCCGGCCGGCGTGTTCTCAGTCGCGCAGCGCGAGGCGCGCGCGCCTTCTGTTCCGGTCGCAAACCGCTTGGATGTCAGACTGCGATCCTCGATATCCAGAACGGTACCGAAAATGACTACCTTTCCGTCGAAGGCGCGCCGAAAATAGTCGCTGTCGCCCTTGATGGCGCAGAAACGGAGGTCGGCAAACGAAAAAGTCGGGATGTCGTCCGCGCCGCCCTCGAAATTCAGCGTCATCGTGTTCGGCACCTGGCCTGGAATTCGGTAGCCGGCAAGCGCCACTGTTCCGTCCGGGCGCAGTTCGGGGGCGGCGCCAAGTGCCCGCGACGCCAGCTCGATCGCCATTCCGGCCACTTGCGTGCGGTTGATGGGAAATGTCAGCGGCACGCGGCGCACGATGTCGTCGCTATCGGCATAGACGTTGAGCGGCCGGATGTTCTGCTGCTGGCGAACCGCGATGCGCTGTCCCGGCGAGGGCCGGATCGGCTGCTCGCTCCGCAGAATCTCGCCCAGCACGACCCTGCCCGAGGCGGATGCGGTGGCGAGCGCACGCAGAAAATCGCGGTCAAAACCTCGGACCTTCTCGCCCAGGATGCCCTCGCCAAAGGGTATCTCGGATAGTTCGATCGATGTCGGGATCACCACATCGAAGCCGACGACCTTGGCGCCGCCATCCAGGATCGCAGCCAGCACGCGGCCGATCTCGCCGGTCCAGGTTAGCATCGGCGCATCCTTGAATGGCGCAGTTCGAGAGCTCTCCTCGTCGATCGCCACCACGACCACCGGCGAGGCGGCCGGATCCTGTCTTCGGCCGAACATCTCCCAGCGTAGCGCGGTGAGGATATCGATCGACAGGCCGTGGATCGATTTCAGCGGCGGAGAAACCGCGGCGGCCGTGCAAACCAACGCGATTATCGCAACCGCAATGATGTCGCGCGTGGTGCGCCTGATGTTCAAGGCGAAAGGACCGTCAAAGCCTAATCCATGTGCAGCAGGCGGCCGACAATCGGCGTTGCGCCGGGTTTGGCCTGCGGATCGACCTGGAACACGATCTTCGACGAGTTGAAGCTTGCGGCGTAGAGGCCGCCGGGTGCGAGCGCGCGGTTCGCGCTGGCGAAATCGAAGAATCGGCCCTTGAGCTGGTTGCCGTTGAGATCGATCTGCTGACGCTCGCCGGCTATGTCGAGGCGCTGCACGGTCAACGTACCACGTCCTCTGGCTTCCACCAGCGGCGAGGCGCCGTAGAGCGTTAACCGCGGCTTTGGCAGCGACGCGCTCTTATCCAGACTGCGCAGCACGGTGGCGGCGACTGCACTGGTTTCCCGCGTTGTCGCGCGCGACTGGCCGGGATCGCAGTCGGTCTTCTCGCCCTTGACGTCGGCGAGGTGGACGATGCTCTCCTCGGTACCGACGATCACGGTGCCGAGGCCGCTGATCTTCTCGCGTCGGCAGGACTTCATGTAGCTGAGAACGATGGAGCCGCCGGCGCCGATCTTGATGACGGATCTGGGTGTCACATAGTCCATGAACTCGGCGCCGGTGACCTTGCCGGAAACCTCTTCGACCACCGCGGCTGGCGATTCGGCCACAGCGGGACAAGCCAGCACGAGCAGACCGGTGCACACAACAATCGCTCGTTTCATTTTGGGACCCCATCAGACAGCACAGGTTAAGTTAGTCGAGCCAGCGCCCGTCTGGGTTCGTGGACAGATCAAATAGCTGGCCGGTCTTGCCGGTGGAGCTGACCGATATCACTTAACCATCTGCGAGGACAACCTGGCGTTTCCCGTGGGTTACATCAGGCGGCGCGCGGATGCGCTGGGGCTATCGGGATTGTGATTTCCGCGGATTTCTTCCTGGTGTGTACCACAAGCCTGGCTGTGGCAGTTTTGCCGGACGCCGCGGCCTCGTGGATCGCGGGACCAGGGAGCAAACGACATGACCTTTCGTTTCACGGCGCGGCGCCATATGCGCTTCGCTGTCGCACTTCTGGCCTTATGTTTCGTGGCCGGTGCGCGTGCCCAGGGCAGCGACGAGCCCCGAGAGCCTCCCTCGCAACAGCAACCAGCGGCGACGCCACCGGCGTCTCCATCCCCATCGGGCCAGAAGGGCGGCGCAAGACGCGGCGGCGATGCCAATAGTCCGGCGCCCGCCGGCGAGCAACATCGTCTGCCGCCAGATTCCACGACAAAACAGACGCTGGCTCTGCCCGGGCGCCCGCTTGACTTCACGGCGACCGCGGGCTCGATCCGCCTGTTCGACGACAAAGGCGAGCCGCAGGCCGATATCGCCTATACCTCCTACCAGCTCGACGGTACCGACCGAAGCCGCCGGCCGGTGACGTTCCTGTTCAATGGCGGGCCGGGCGCTTCCTCGGCCTGGTTGCAGCTCGGCACCGCCGGGCCGTGGCGAATCTCCATCACTGGCGAGGGCGCGGTTTCTTCCGCGCCGCCCGAGCTATTGCCCAACGCGGAGACCTGGCTCGACTTCACCGATCTCGTCTTCATCGATCCCGTTGGCACCGGCTATAGCCGCTTCGTCGCGTCGGGGGAGGAGGTGCGCAAGCGGTTCTTTTCGGTCGATGGCGATGTGAACGCGCTCGCGCTCGTGATCCGCCGCTGGCTGGAAAAATACGATCGCCTGCTGTCGCCCAAGTTCATCGCCGGCGAAAGCTATGGCGGCATCCGCGGACCGAAGGTGGTGCGCAACCTTCAGACCCAGCAGGGCGTCGGCGTGCGGGGACTTATCCTGGTTTCCCCGGTGCTCGACTTCCGCGACTATTCCGGCTCCAGTCTTCTGAAGTATGTCGCAAGCCTTCCGACCATGGCCGCGGTGGCGCGGGAAGCCAAGGGTCCGGTGACGCGGAGTGACCTCGCTGATGTCGAACATTACGCGCCGGGCGATTTTCTCACCGACCTTGTCAAGGGTCAGGCCGACGTCGAGGCCACGACGCGGCTCGCCGATAAGGTCGCGGTGCTGACGGGCATCGACCAGGCGGTGAGCCGCAAGCTCGCTGGACGTTTCGACATCGGCGAATTCCGCCGCGAGTTCGACCGCCGCAACGGCAAGGTGACCGGACGCTACGATGCTTCGGTGAGGGGCATCGATCCCCATCCGGATTCAAGCTCCTCGCATTTCGGGGATCCGTCGGGCGATCCGCTGATCGCGCCGCTGACCAGCGCCGCGGTCGACCTCACCACGCGCAAGCTGAACTGGCGGCCGGATGGATCCTATCATCTGCTCAGCGGCAGCGTTGGTGGGCAGTGGGATTTCGGTCGCGGGCTAAATCCGGCCGAATCGGTTTCCCAGCTGCGGGAGATTTTGGCGCTCGATCCGAAACTGAAGCTCCTGGTCGGGCACGGACTGTTCGATCTCGCCACGCCCTATTTCGGCTCGAAGATCATCCTTGACCAGTTGCCGGCCTATGCCAGCCCGGACAGGGTGAAGCTCGCCGTCTTTCCCGGCGGGCACATGTTCTATTCGCGCGACGCTTCGCGTCAGGCGTTTCGGACCGAGGTTGAGGCGCTGATGAAGTGAGGCGGCCGCAGCGACCGAGGGCAATTCTCTATTCAATTTTCAAACAGCCACCGCAATCCGGTGGGGCATCTCGCGGCCTCATGGTTCTCCCGGCGATGCCAACGGGTCGCGCGAATGCGCGCCCGATGACACGCTAAGCATCGTCCGGAGACCCGCGGCGTTGCCGCGCTCCTCACCATGAGGGTTGTAGTTCTCGAGTCGATCTCCAAACAGCCGGGGCATAACTCCGCGTTCCCGCGGCACGGTTTGCCCGAGGCTTGCATGAACGTTGTCCCTCGAGAAAAGAGGGAGCAGGGAATGCCGGGTGCGCGCTGCACCCGCGGTCTCGTGTGCAAGATGCACAAGGAAATGCGCACACGAGCATACAGGTTCAGCGGAAACACTCCGGCATTCCCTGCGCGATGGCTTTACGGCTTATGCCGTGATCTCCCCGGCGACGAATTCGTCTTGTCACCGTCGCTGCCGGCTTGATGGCTGATCGTTCCGGTAGGAATCGATTTCGCCACCGACAGCTTGGCACCAGCAACGGGTGTCGGGACCACACGGTTTTGCCGTACGCACCAGCGCCGTTCGTCTTGCGCGCTGATCGTCGCTCACGGGAAACCCGCCCTGCGAACACTTCTCGCGCCCGACGCTGCCGCGTCCACCACATCCCATCCCGCGTCCGTGACGACTCGCGATCCGCCCCT
>JBJMTR010000010.1:0-8054 GCA_045811565.1 Bradyrhizobium sp. | reverse complement strand
GGCACCAGGTCCTCCAGCCAGTCCGGATGAACGACATAGTCAGCATCGATGATGCCGATGATCTCGGCGTCCACAGCGGTGCGGTCCATGGCGATGCGCAGGGCGCCGGCCTTAAAACCCTTGACCTTCTCGGCGTTGATGAACTTGAAGCGCTCGCCGAGCGCGCGGCAATGATCCTGGATCGGCTGCCAGAACTCCGGATCGGGCGTGTTGTTGATGATCACGACGCATTCGAAATTCGGATAATTCAGCCGCGCCACCGCATCCAGCGTCTGCTTCAGCATCTCCGGCGGCTCGAAATAAGCGGGAATGTGGATCGAGACCTTGGGGAAGGCCGCGGCATCGGTTACGGCCGCAGGCAGCGCCGCCTGTCCCTTCGTGATCAGCCGCTGCGGCCGCCGCCCGAAGGCAACCGCCGCGATCTCCTCGATCCGCGCCATGGCGATCAGGACCAGCGGAACCAGCAGGATCAGGCCCAGCGTCAATGCGAAGGCCGAGCCGAACACGAAGTAGTGGCCGGTCCAGTAAGAGAACACGGTGGCAGCCCAGGCGCCGACCCCGTTGGCGGCCGCCGACAGCACCAGCGTTTGCATGATGCTCGGCTCTTCCAGCCGCAGGATCGGCAATGACATCAGAATACCGACCAGAACGGCGATCAGCGCGAACTTCCAGTAGTTCTCGTTCACGATCGGCCCGGTCCAGGCGAATTTCGGCTCGCGAGAGGCATTGAGGATGCCCCAATAGGGGCCGACGCCGCCTTCAAAAAACTTCCAGGGTTGATCGATCGCCTCGACGATATTGTAGTCCATGCCGATCGCTTCGGCGCGTGTGACGAAGTTGCGCAGCACGGAGGCCTGCTCGAACGGACCGGGTTCGGCGTTGCGCAGATTGTAGCCGGCGCTCGGCCAGCCGAATTCAGCGATCACGATCCGCTTGCCCGGAAACTGCTCACGCAAGAGCTGGAACATCGCGACCGCCTGGTCGACCGCCTGCTTGTCCGTAAAGTTTTCCCAGTACGGCAGGACATGCGCGGCGATGAAATCGACGGAGTTGGCGAGTTGCGGAAAATCACGCCAGATATTCCAGATTTCACCTGTGGTCACAGGGACATTGACTGACTTCTTGACCCGCTTGATCAGTTCGATCAGGTCCTCGACCTTTTGCTCGCCGCGGTAGATTGTCTCGTTGCCCACGACAACGCCGATGACGTTGCTGTTGCGCTTGGCCAGGTTGATCGCCGAGTCGATTTCGCGATCGTTGCGGTCGGAGTTCTTGTCGATCCAGGCGCCGACGGTGACCTTCAGCCCGAACTCGGCGGCAATCGGCGGAACGAGCTCAACGCCGCCGGTCGAGGAGTAAAGACGAATCGCGCGCGTCATCGTCGACAGCTTCTTCAGGTCGGCGCGAATCTTCTCGACGCTCGGGATGTTGTCGACATCGGGATGCGCTGTTCCCTCGAACGGCGCATAGGACACGCTCGGCAGGATGCCCCGGAAATCGGGAGCCTGCTGTTTTTCCTGGAACAGACCCCAGAGCGCGGCGTGGGCGGCGGTGACGAACAAGAAGACGGCGACGACGGCGCGCATCGCTATTAAACCATACGGGGCTTGTTATTTATGGAGAAAGCGAACCCGTCCCCTAGGTTCGGCCGACACCGCGGCAATTCAAAGATATCTCTGCCACGCGATTTAACAACTGGTATGAACCCGTGGCGTTTTAAGGGCGTTCAGCCATCCAATTCGCAAAAATCCGCGTCGTTCCAAAGTCGTAGTCGGCTATTTCGCCGGCGCCGCTGGTGACGCCGCGGGCGCGGGCGAAGGCGACGCGCTAGGTGCCGGCGCTGCGGCGTTGCCGGCGGTCGACGGCGCCGGAGGCGCCGCGGCGGCAGTCTGGGGCTGGGCGCCCGGATTGATCCAGCAGGCATGGATACGGCTACTGAGTGTCTCCGCGACCTTGGGATCGATCTGCCCGCCAAAACGCGTCAGGCAGCGGAAGGTCGCCTGGACGTGACCACCGGGGCAGCCGAACCGGTCGTAGAGATCGAGGTGGCGGAAGGCGGTGTCGAGATCGTCCAGCCACATCAGCCGGACGACGCGGCGGCCGAGCCAGACGCATTCGGGGTTTCCGGCCGGACCGTTGATGGCCTGCGATGCCTCGACGAATTCGTCAGTCTTCCGCTGGTTGTCCTTAGTGGCGTCGGTCGGATTGGCCGCCGCCTTCGACTGGTCCTGGGGGGCAGGGGTGCCGCTCTGGGCGAAAGCGTTGCCGAGCCCGATCAGGAGGACAAGGCCGGAAACGGCGAAGTGGCGCAAAACCGCATCTTTGAATTCAAGCACCCGTCGACCCATGCATTCCCCGATGTTGCTTCGCGGCCTGAAGACAATCGTCTCTTGGCCTGGCTTGTTGCCGTCCAAATAGGTCTCCAATGCGGCGGAGACGTGCACGGATTCCATGACCGGTATTTCGGATTTTGTCCAGCAAACTCACAACTTTATCACGCCGGCGCAAAACTGTCGCAGGACAACCATGGTATTGCCCATATGCCGCTCTTGGCAGATTGCCGTTGACCGGTTAATCGAACGTCCCCCGGAGGATGGAACCGATTTCTCTTCGTACGCCGTTGGCGCTTCTCCTGATCTCGCTGAGTGTGATCGCGGCCGCATGGTGGTGGCTGGCCGCGCCGATCACGCTGCCGCGCGCGCCGATAGATCCCAATGCCAAGCTGCAATGCGTCTCCTACGCGCCGTTCCGCGACATTCAGACGCCCTTGATTCCGACCACCCATATCCCGCCGGAGCAGATCGAGCAGGATCTGACGGAGCTTGCCAAAATCACCGACTGCGTCCGCACCTACTCGATCGAAAACGGTCTGGGCCAGGTCCCCGCGATCGCCGCAAAGGTGGGGCTGAAGGTCATCCAGGGAATCTGGCTCGGCAGCAACCGGCTGAAGAACCTCGCGCAGATTTCGACGGGGGTGAACCTCACCAAGGAATATCCCGGCGTCATCACGGCCCTGGTTGTCGGCAACGAGGTGCTGCTGCGCGGCGAGATGACTACCTCGGATCTCGCGGCCTATATTCGCTCGGTCAAATCGCAGGTGACCGTTCCCGTCACCTACGCCGATGTCTGGGAATTCTGGCTGCGCAACCGCGAGGTTTATGACGCCGTCGATTTCATCACCATTCACATTCTGCCTTATTGGGAAGACATGCCGGTGCGCGCGAAATTCGCCGCCAACCATGTCGATTCCATCCGCAAGCGGATGGCGGTGGCGTTTCCGGGCAAGGAGATCCTGATCGGGGAGACCGGCTGGCCGAGCGCGGGACGGATGCGCGATGGCGCATTGCCGTCGCGCACCAATCAGGCGCGGATCGTTTCCGAGATTCTCGATCTGGCCAAGCGCGAAGGCTTTCGCGTCAACCTGATCGAGGCCTACGACCAGCCGTGGAAGCGCCAGCTCGAGGGCACTGTCGGCGGCTACTGGGGCCTGCTCAATGCCGTGCAGCGGGCGGTGAAATACCCGCCGGGCGAGCCCATCAGCAATTATCCGTTCTGGAAATTGCAGATGGGATGCGGGATGGCGCTCAGCTTCTTCACCCTCTGTGCGGCCTGGCTGACGCTGCGCCGCCGGCCGTGGACGCCGAGGCTTACGTCCTGGATCGCAGTCGGCGTCGCGGCGACGACCGGTGGAATCCTGCTCGGCGTTGCCGCCGACAAGATGTTCTATGAAAGCTACGGCTTCGGCGGCACTCTCCAATGGGGCGCGCTGCTGATGGCGGCGATTGCCGCGCCATTGCTCGCCGCCCACGCGCTGGTTTCGGGGCGACCACTGCCGACATTTCTGGAACTGCTCGGCCCCCGCGAGTTCCGGCGTGGGACGGTGTTCACCGTGTTGCTCGGCATCTCGCTGATCGTGACCACGCTGATCGGGGCGGAAACCGCGCTAGGCTTGACGTTCGACCCGCGCTATCGCGATTTTCCATTCGCTTCGCTAACGATGGCGGTGGTGCCTTATGCGCTCCTGATGCTGCTCAATCGCCCGCAGGAAGGTGTGCGCCCGATTGCCGAGTCTGTTTTTGCCGGACTGTTCGTGGTGGCGGGGCTTTATACCGGCTTCAACGAAGGTCCCGAAAACTGGCAATCGCTGTGGACCTGCGCGATCTATTTCCTGCTGGCGCTTACGCTGTGGCGGGCGCGGGCCGCGCAAAGCCCAAAATAAGCAGCCCGATCGCAAGCCCCGATAGCACGACATTGTAGAGCACGATCCCAAGCGTGGCGACGATCAGCCCGCCTGTCAGCAGTACGATCGATGGCCTGATCACGTGCAGTGTCGCAATGATCAGCGCGACGATACCGAACACCGAATTCCTGAACAGCGACGTCGCCAGCAGGCGGGCTTTGCACAACACGGTCTGCAGGCCGGCATCGCAGGCCAGGGCGAAGCTTGAAAATTCGATCCCGAAATAGCGCAGATAAAGCGCGTACCCGACGGTGACGAAGCCGACGACCAATAGAAACTGCACTTGATAGGGCGTCAGGCGGAATGGAGCTTTCTTCATTCGGCGAATATGGTCGGGAATTGAGGGTGGGACAAGCCGAACCGGGGATCAGTTCGGAAAACTAGATGAAGGAAAGGCCGCAACATATTGCGGTCAAATGCCTATTGGCTGCTCTTTCTGCCGAATAGGGACGTTACTGTGGTTGGTTCCGGCTTGTTCGGCTCTTCGACGATCGCCGCGCGCTTCGGGGGACTGCCGCGTGGCGCCGGCTTCGTCGCAGTCGGCGGCGGCGGATCCTCGGGATTTATCGAGAGGCGTTGACCGTCAAAGATCGCGGTTTCGCAACGTCGCTGATTTTCCGTTAGAACGGCGCAGATCTTGGCGGCCGCGCCGGCATCGTTCAAGGGTCCGGCGACCAGCCGAAGCTGCATGCCGAGTCCGTTCGGGCCTTCCTTGACCACGAGGATCGGCCGCAAGTTGAACAGCGGCGCATTGGATCTCGACTTCAATAATCCGCGCCACAGCGCGCGGAGGCCTGCCACCGAATTCGCGCTGCCGAGATCGACCCCGAACTCGGTTCGCTGGATCGCGGCCCCCGGCGTCGAGGGTCGATCTGCCTCCGCATCGCCAACCGGAGGTGCCGCTGCCACCACTTCCGGGATCGGGCTCGCCGTCACCACGCTCGCAGGCTTGTTCGGCTCGACCAGTTTTCCGGCCGTCGGATCGGGCGCCGTGGTCGATTTCGAGACCACCAGGGGCGTCGACGGCATCGCAGCCGCGATCTTTGCAGTATCCCGGCTGGCGGACGGAGCACTCCGCGGGTTTGTTTCAGCGCCGACCACCGTCGCCGGCTTTTCAGTTGCCGCCGGCTTGTCAGCCGCCGGCGTGTTGGCCTGGCTCGTCGTGACTGGGGCGATAGCGGGAGCCGGGGTGGGAGCTTGGGCTGCCGGTGGGTCCGGCGGTGTGGCGGCGACCTGAGCAGAGGGCGGCGAGGTAGCCGCGGTGCTCTGCCGCGCGATCGCGCCGGTCACGGAATCCAGCCCCTGTTCCAGCGTGGTGACGCGAGAATAGAGCCGATCGCGGTCGTTGTTGAGGGTGTCGATAGCGGAAGCCAGCCGCCGCGTCTCGTTCTGGCTTTCCCTGGCAACCGCCTGGATCTGCTGCGCTTGTCGAGTGAGGTCGGCGGCGGCGACCCGGTCGCGCCGCCAGGAGAGCGACGACTGGTTGGCCATGACGGCGATGATTACGGCGCCGACAGCGCCGACACCCCATGATCCCAGGCGCCACAGCGCGCCACGGTCAAACTCCTCTTCCTCGGCCAAAAATCCGCCCAGCAGGCCGCCGGTATCTTCCGCGTCTACGCTGCGAGCCAGATTGTCGGGATTTTTGGCCAAAACGTCGTTGGCCCTCCTCAAGGCCTGCCGAATCACGCCGCAAACATTAACAGGAAATGCTCGCGGAACTTGCATCCGGGCGGCCAAGGAAGGCGGAATCGGTTTCCAGTTCTGGGGAAAACAATTAAGACGGCGCCGGCATACTCACCGGATACGTGTTCTAGGAAATTTAATGACTGCTCGATCTAGCCTGACGGTGGTGCTCGCGGCCGGCGAGGGCACGCGCATGCGGTCCGCGCTGCCGAAGGTGCTGCATCCCGTGGCCGGCCAGTCGTTGCTGTCGCATGTACTGGGTGCCGCCCCCAGTGGCGCCGGCGCCTCGCTTGCCGTCGTGGTCGGGCCGGACCACAAGGCGGTCGCGGACGAGGTTGCGCGCGTCCGGCCGGATGCGGCAACCTTCGTGCAGCGCGAACGGCTCGGGACCGCGCACGCGGTGCTTGCGGCCCGCGACGCCATCGCTCGCGGCGCGGACGATCTCCTAGTCGCGTTCGGCGATACGCCGCTGATCTCGGCCAAGACGTTCGAACGCTTGCGTGCGCCCCTGAAAAATGGTGTGGCGCTTGCGGTGCTCGGCTTCCGCGCCGCCGATCCGACCGGCTACGGCCGGCTCGTGGTCGAGGGCGGCAAATTGACTGCGATCCGCGAGCAGCCCGACGCGACGCCTGCGGAGCGCATGATCACGTTGTGCAATGCCGGCGTGATGGCGTTCGATGGCCGCAAGGCGCTCAAAATTATCGAAGCGATCGGCAACGCCAATAGCAAGGGCGAATATTATCTGACCGATGCGGTCGCTATTGTGCGGGACCTCGGACTGGAGGCCGTCGTGATTGAAACCAGCGAGGATGAAGTGCGCGGCATCAACACAAAGGCACAGCTCGCCGAAGCCGAAGCGGCGATGCAGGCCCGGCTGCGCAAGGCCGCGCTCGATCTCGGCGTAACATTGATAGCGCCGGAAACCGTGTATCTCGCCGCGGATACCAAGTTCGGCAGCGACGTCACGATCGAGCCGTTCGTAGTAATTGGCCCCGGAGTCAGCATCGCCGACGGTGCGGTGATCCATTCCTTTTCGCACATCGTGCAGGCCACGATCGGCAAGAACGCGTCCGTCGGTCCCTATGCGCGGCTGCGGCCGGGTACGTCGCTTGGCGAGGGCGCCAAAGTCGGCAACTTTGTCGAAGCCAAAGCCGCGACACTGGAAGCCGGCGTCAAGGTCAATCATCTCTCCTATGTCGGGGACGCCCATATTGGTGCCAACGCCAATCTCGGCGCCGGCACCATCACCTGCAATTATGACGGGTTCTCGAAGCACAAAACCATGATCGGGAAGGGGGCCTTCGTAGGCACCAACTCGTCGCTGGTGGCGCCGGTGAGGATCGGCAACGGCGCCTATATCGGCTCGGGCTCGGTGATCACGAAAGACGTGCCTGATGATGCTATGGCGGTCGAGCGCAGCCCGCAGTCGATTCGCGAAGGCGGAGCGGCGCGGTACCGCGAGATGAAGAGGAAGGCCAGGGAACCGAAGGGCGGTTAACAGTCAGCCGTTAAGCCTTCCGTTTAACCCTGTCGCAATCCGCAATAATTGTTGACTATCTTGGCATTGGCGTTTCTCGTTAACAATCGCGCGCTGTTTTAGAAATCTTTTGACGATTTGGGGATTTGGAACCGCATGTGCGGCATTGTCGGCATTCTCGGACGCGCTCCGGTCGCGGAGCAGTTGGTGGATTCGCTTAAACGGCTTGAGTATCGCGGCTACGATTCGGCCGGCGTCGCCACGCTGGAAGGTGATCATCTCGAGCGCCGCCGCGCCGAGGGCAAACTGAAAAACCTCGAAGCACGCCTAAACGCCAACCCCCTCGCGGGCCATACCGGAATCGGCCATACCCGCTGGGCCACACACGGCAAGCCGACCGAGAACAACGCGCATCCGCACGCGACCGATCGTGTCGCGGTTGTCCACAACGGCATTATCGAGAATTTCCGCGAACTGCGTGAAAAGCTCGAGCAGAAGGGTACGGTGTTCAAGACCGAAACCGATACCGAGATCGTGCTGCATCTGGTCGACAGTTTTCTTCAACGCGGCATCAAGCCGGCTGAAGCGGTGAAAGCGACGCTATCAGAGCTTCGTGGCGCATTCGCGCTCGGCTTTATCTTCGCCGGTGAG
>JBJMTR010000009.1:0-4424 GCA_045811565.1 Bradyrhizobium sp. | reverse complement strand
GTTGGCATTTTCCTCGCCATCGCTGTCAGTATGCCCGGCGATCTCGATGGTGGCGTTCGGACAGCGCAGCGCCGTCTCGACCAGACGGTCGAGAAGCCCGGCGGAATCCGCGACGATGTCTGCCTTGCCCGATTCAAAGCGGATCCTTCCCTTGGACAGCAAGTCCGCAAATAGCTGCTGGCAGACGGTCGCATCAACCGGCGCCGCCGCCGGCTTAACCGATATTTCAGCCTTGTACTGCCAGCCCTGCGGAAAATCGTTGCCCAAGCCGGCGCGGATCTGGTTGGCCGCGGCGTCATAGAGCGCGTCGCCCGACAGTTTCACCTCGCGATCGGAGACAACAAGCGTGCCGGTCGACAGCCGCGACAGCGCACCCAGCGCCGGCACCACGGCATTGGTAAATCCTGACGGTGCGCCGATGCTCGCCTTGAGGTTGTCGACGACCTTCTCGGAGAAGAATTTCCGGCCCGCGGCCGCCACCAGCGCCGCGTGGACGCTGTTATCGGGCACATAGCCGGTCAGCGTCAGTGTCACGGCGACCGGATCCTTGTAGGCCTGGAAGACATAGGGCGGCGCCTTGATGTCGTTGGCCGCGACCGAGTAGCCTTCGGGAAGATTTTTCAGCGCCGCCGCGATGGCTTCGCGTCCGCCGAGGTCGCGCGCCATGCCGGAAAGGCCGACCTTGGTATCAGTCAGCGTGATCTTGCCGTCCTTCAGCTTGCCGATCTGATCGAGCAGCAGCAGCGCGACACTGTCGAAACGCAGCGGCGCGCCGCGCGACAGCTTCATCTGATCGACCACCTCGGTACCGCCGAGATTGGCACGCGCCGCCTCCAGCAACTTGCCCTTGCTTGCCGGCAACGGCGAACTGCCTGAGAGCGTCACCCGAACGACGTCGCGCTCAGCGGACCAGACAAACGGCCTGGCTTCGGGAACGAGCCTGGTTTCGTCGTTGACCAGCCGCACGCCGGGCACGGCTTCCACCGCAGCCACCGCGCTGAGACGGCCCTCTTCGGAGAATGCGTCGGCCGCGAACGTCACGTCACGACCTTCGACCACGATCCGTCTCTTGTCGAGAACGGTATCCTTAAGCGCCGCGGTCGAACGCGCGGCCAGATCGGCTTCCACCGGTGCCGTGCTTGTCCAGGCCGCGATGGCCCAAAAGACGATCAAGGGAATGACGCCCGGCCACCATTTGCTGCTCCACTTGAAAAGTCCGTGCATTGCGGTCCTGCGGCTCGGGAAACAGAGAGAAAACAAACCCTTGCGAGACTGTCAAACCCGAAATGGCAGGAAAGACAGAGGGTGCGGAGATTTGCCTGGGCTAACAGTTTCTTCAGCGCTCGGTCGTTAGTTTCGAACCGTCCTCAACCGGTCGGCCCCACGCCCCTGATGAAGCAGTTCCGAAACACCGTTATCCGCGCCGGACTGGAAGCGCTTTACTTCTCGGGTGCGCATTTTCTGCTGCGACCAATCTTCGCAGGTGTCGGCGCTATTTTCATGCTGCATCATGTCCGCCCGAGCCGCGATGGCGAGTTCCAGCCCAACCGTCATCTCGAGGTCGAACCGGAATTCTTGCGCGCGATGCTGGCGCATCTTCGCACGCTCGACATCGATATCATCAGCATGGACGAAATGCATCAGCGGCTTTGCGAACGCAATTTCGCGCGACGCTTCGCCTGCTTCACCTTCGACGACGGCTATCGCGACAATCGCGACTACGCGCTCCCGGTTATGCGTGAATTCGACGCGCCGCTCACCGTCTATGTCACCAGTGATTTCGCCGAAGGCGGCGGCCGGCTGTGGTGGATCGCGCTCGAGACAACGATCGCCAAGGCCTCGGCGATCGAAGTGCCGATCGGCGGCAACCGGACGCGCTTCGATACCTCTACGCCGTCGGCCAAGCAGGCCGCCTTCGAGCAGCTGCATGACTGGCTGCGGTCATTGCCGGACGAACAGGACCTGCAGCGCGAGATCTCCGCGCTGTGTGAGCGGCATGGTGTCAACGAGGCCACGATCTCGCGCGATCTCTGCCTGTCCTGGGACGAGCTGAAGCCATTCGCCGATGATCCCCTGGTCACGATCGGCTCGCATACCATCAGCCATTGCAATCTCGCGAGGCAGCCTGAGGCGGCCGCGTCTTTCGAGATGGCGACCAGCCGTGCACGCCTCGAGGAGGCGCTGCAGCGGCCCGTGCTTCATTTCGCCTATCCCTATGGCGACAAGATCGCCGCCGGCGCACGCGAATTTTTGCTGGCGAAGGCGGCCGGATTCAGGACCGCGGTGACGACGCGGCCGGGCATGATCTTCCAGGAAAGCGCGGGACACCTGACCGCGCTGCAACGTGTCTCGCTCAACGGCAATTATCAGGACGAACGTATCTTGCCGGTCCTGACTTCCGGCGCCGCCACTGCGGTTTGGAACGGCTTTCGGCGCATCGACGCGGCCTAATGTGCGGGTCGCGGCTCCGCAATCACCTCGAAAGCTCGGCTACACGACACGTAACAGGCCTGACAGCAGCATGATGGCGATCACGCGCCTGAACGTCGATTTCGTTCACGTCACGTAATGCGACGATTCGGCTGACCTAATCCGAACGATCGGTCGCAAACAGGGCTAGTCGTAGGAGGAAGGTCTTGCCTCTTGCTGTGGTGGAGCGGTCGCGCCCGCAGGAACGTGCTGCAGGGCCGTGGCCGCCAGGACGTGGAGAATCAAAAACGCGATTCCGATCGTCGCCATCAGCGCGGCTTCGCTCACCACAGGAAAACGGGCCGATCTCGCCGGTGAGGGCCTTTCATTAACGTGCTCACGACCACCGAGCCGCGCTTGCGGATAGTCATCGCTCGGCGCCGCGGGGGTGATCAGGTGGCGATGCTGCCGGATGAAGCGGCGCGCCTGAAGCCGCCGCGAGCTGTGCAGTGAGCTGACGATCGAGGCAAAGACGCCTTTCAGCATCGATGGGAACAGAGGCATCCGCGGCCTGACCGAGTTGCGATAAGGCAGACGTCCTTCGATCGTTGTATTCGGCACAAGACCTCCCGGTGCGGGCCAGCGCACGCCCTTCGCCACCAACGCGGTGCGGAGGATGCGACGGATAGCCACCGAATGCTTGGCGACCGGCTTTATTTTTCCTTGCCCTTTGCTTGATTTTCCTGCCCCGCAGGGCCAGGTCGAACTTCCGGGCGGGGATTCCGATTCCGAGCGGCGCGAGCGATCGGATGATGGTCGAGCAAGGGTTCCAGATGGTGTCGCTCCCAACCCGGACGACCTTCCTTCCTTGACTCGTTTGCCCGCCCCGCCCAGAACCACGGGCAATGCAATCGGAGGGACGCATGTTCAAGGATCTGTTTTCGCTCAAGGGTCGCGTCGCGCTGGTGACAGGCGGATCGCGTGGCATCGGCAAGATGATCGCGGCCGGCTTTCTCGCGCAAGGCGCAGCGAAGGTCTATATCACCGCACGCAAGGCCGGGCCGTGCGAAGCGACCGCGAAAGAGCTGACGGCGGAACATGGCGGCGAATGCATTGCGCTTCCCATCGATATTTCGAGCATGACCGGCATCGACATGCTGGCGGGCGAAATTAAAAAGCGCGAACCGAAGCTCGACATCCTCGTCAACAATGCTGGCGCGGCCTGGGGAGCCGACTTCGACGAATTTCCCGAAAGCGGCTGGGACAAGGTGATGAACCTCAACGTCAAGACGCCGTTCTTCCTGACGAAAGCGCTGGCCGCGCCGTTGCGCGCGGCAGCCAGCGCCGATAAGCCTGCAAAAGTCATCAACATCGCTTCGATCGACGGCATCTTCGTCAATCCGATGGAGACGTATTCCTATGCCGCGAGCAAATCCGGGTTGATCCATTTGACCCGGCGGATGGCCGTCAGGCTGATCAAGGACCACGTGGTGTTCACCGCGATCGCGCCCGGACCGTTCAAGTCAGACATGAACCGCGCCGCGCGCGATAATGCCGATGAGGTAGCGACGCGCGTACCGTCGGGAAGAATTGGCACCGATGAGGATATGGCGGGTGCCGCGATCTACCTCGCCTCCCGCGCCGGCGATTACGTGGTCGGCGCCACCCTCGCGGTCGATGGCGGCATTGTTCATGCGAATGCGGGGATCAAGGGAGAGGGTTGGGATTAATAAGCGAGAGCGGCACCCCCCACCCGTCATACCCCGCGAAGGCGGGATATCCAGTACTCCGTGCTCTAAGAGCATAATCCGGAAAAGTGGGCACCGGTTTTCCCTCGCGACAAAGGCAACGCGTTTGCGCGGAGATCACGCTCAAACAAAAGCATAGAGCGGGATGACGATTCGAAGTCATCACGCTCTAGGTAATTCACTCCGGCGTTCCGCAATCGACGCCAGCGTCTACTGGATCGCCCGCCTTCCGCGGGTGATGACGAGGTGTACTGTGGTGACGTTCGT
>JBJMTR010000008.1:0-7847 GCA_045811565.1 Bradyrhizobium sp. | reverse complement strand
TTTTCGCCATTCCTCCTCGGTGCGGTCGATGAAGGCGCGCCGCCCGCCGCCGCCGATCCCCGCGTTGGCAAAGCAGCCATCGACGCGGCCGAAAGTATCGAGTGTGGCCTTCATCGCATCCCTGACGGAGGCGGCATCTGTGACGTCGCAGACGCGGGTATCGACCTTGCCGGGACCGGCGGCCATGGTCGCCGCGGCGCCTCTGTTCTTCTCGGCGTTGCGGCCCCAGATCGAGACGTTGCAGCCGGCGGCGTTGAGCGCCTGCGCGATGCCAAGCCCGATGCCGCCATTGCCGCCGGTGATAACGGCGACGCGGCCGGAAAGGTCGAAGATGTGCATTGCGAATTTCCTTTGGGTGTTTCCATTTGGTGTGGCGCACGTTAATCGTGCGTCCGAGGGCGGGTTCAGGCCCAACCATGGACAAGCCCGCTCTAAAAATCAAATATGGGCCGAGCATCAAATTCGGCCTACCGCGTTACCAACGGCGCGGCCAACCTATGAGGAAACAATGCAGTTCAAGCACGTCACGCTCGATTTCGATGGACCGGTCGCAATCCTCAAGCTTGACCATCAGGAGGTGATGAACGCGGTTTCGATCGACATGCTGGGTGGCCTTGGCGAGGCGCTGGATGCGATCGATGACAAGCGCGCCGAGGTGCGCTGCCTCGTTCTCACCGGCGCCGGACGTGCCTTCTGCACCGGCGCCAATCTGCAGGGGCGCAACAACCAGAAGCCGGGCAGGAGCAACGCAGGCGCGGCGCTCGAAACCGCGTTCCATCCGTTCCTGCGGCGCTTGCGCAATCTGCATTGCCCGATCGTGACTTCGGTGAATGGTCCGGCCGCCGGCGCCGGGATGAGTTTTGCGCTTATGGGCGACATGATCCTGTGCGCGCGTTCGTCCTATTTCCTGCAGGCGTTCCGCCGCATCGGCCTGGTGCCGGATTGCGGATCGACCTGGCTGTTGCCGCGGCTGATCGGCAAAGCGCGCGCGATCGAGCTGTCGCTGATGGGCGAACGGCTGTCGGCCGAGAAGGCGCTGGAGTGGGGCCTCGTCAACCGCGTCTATGACGACGCGGTGCTGATGGAAGAAACCATGAAGCTCGCGCACGAGCTGGCGAATGGCCCGACCGTTGCACTGTCGCTGATCCGCAAGCTCTATTGGGAGAGCCCGGAAAATTCGTTCGAGGATCAGCTCAACCTCGAATTCGAGTCGCAGCGGATCGCAGGTGCCGCCGAAGACTTCAAGGAAGGCGTCACCGCCTTCCTAGAGAAGCGCCCGGCGAAATTCAAAGGCAAATGATCGAGACCGAACTCGGACGCTGTGTCGCCGGCTTCTATCCGGGCGCGACCGGTGTCACTGGCGCCGCAAAACTCTCCGGCGGCGCCAGTCAGGAGACCTGGGCTTTCGACATCATCCATCCCGACGGCAATATCGGCGCGATCCTGCGACGCGCACCGCCGGGCTATGGCGCGTCACCGTCGCGCGCCGCCGGGCTCGACGCCGAGGCGAAGCTGATGCAGTTGGCACACGATGCCGGCTTGCCGTCGCCGCGCGTGATGCACGTGCTGAAGCCCGAGGACGAGCTCGGCACCGGCTTTATCATGCAGCGGATCGAGGGCGAAACCATCGCGCGCAAAATTTTGCGCGATGGGCAATTTGCAAAGGCGCGGCCGATTTTGGCGCGTCAGCTCGGCAAGGTCGCCGCCGGCATCCATGGACTACCGGCGTCGAACCTGCCGCACCTGCGGCAGATGACAGCGAGCAAGGAGATTGCCGATCTCGAGCGCGAATACCGCAGCTTTGACTGGCCGCGGCCGGTGTTCGAACTGGCGTTGCGATGGCTGCGCGACCATGATCCCGGACCATCGCAGGAGGTGACGCTGGTGCACGGCGATTTCCGCCATGGCAATCTCATCATCGGCCCCGATGGCGTGCGCGCGGTGCTCGACTGGGAGCTCGCGCATCTCGGCGATCCCATGGAAGACCTGGGCTGGATTTGCGTCAATTCGTGGCGATTTGGCGAGATCGATAAGCCGGTCGGCGGTTTTGGATCTCGCGAGGAACTGTTTGCGGGATATGAACAGGCCGGCCGCCGTGTTGATCGCGATCGCGTGATGTTCTGGGAAGTGATCGGCACGCTGCGCTGGGGCGTGATGTGCTGCGGCATGATGCAGCGTTTTCGGATTGGGCCCGATCATTCGATGGAACGCGCGATGATCGGGCGGCGTTCTTCGGAAACTGAAATTGACTTGTTGCGATTGCTGGCGCCCCGGAGGGCCTGAGATGCAGGACGAACCGACACCCATCGAACTGGTCAAAGCGGTCGCGGATTTTCTGCGCCACGAGATCACCCCTAGCATCAAGGGACATAACGCCTTCAAGCTCCGCGTCGGCATCAACGCACTCGACCTTGTGACGCGGCAACTGGCGCTGGAGCGGGGGAGCGATACCGCGGAAGCCGCGCGGCTGAAGCAGTTGCTCGGGATGCAGGGCTCGTTGAGCGAGCTCAACCGCGTATTGTCGGACAGAATCGCGAAAGGCGAAATCGATCTGCAAACACCGGGGCTGTCGGAGCACCTGTGGCAGACCACGATGGACAAGCTCGCCGTCGATCAGCCGAATTATGCGGCGTATAAGCGGGAGCTGGAGGCAAAGGGATAGCGGATGCTCTCTCTCCGCGCGTCGTGCCGGGATGCGTTAGGCGCAGCTATGATGTGCAATTGCACATCAGAGAATCCATACTCCCGATCGTGGTTGTAGATTCCGGGCTCGCCGCGGAGCCTGTCATCGGGCGCGGATTCGCGCGACCCGTTGGCCTCGCCCGGAATGAGGGAGAGATAGATTTACCTCCCCACCCATTTCGGCGGGCGCTTCTCCGCAAATGCTCTCGGTCCCTCGATGTAATCCTGCGACCCCGCCATCGCCTTGACGGCCGGGTACTCGCGCTGTTCGGCGATCGCCTGTTCCAGCGACACCTCGAGCCCCTTCTGGATCGCCTGCTTGGAAGCGCGGATCGACATCGGCGAGTTCTTGCAGATGGTCTCGGCCCAGCGCTCGGCGGCGGCGAGCGCTTCGCCCTGCGGCACCACCTCGTTGACGAAGCCGAGTTCAAAACCCTCCCTGGCGCTGACATGGCGCGCGGTGAGGATCATGCCCATGGCGCGCTTGAGCCCGATCTGCCGCGGCAGCCGGTGCACGCCACCGGCGAGCGCTGCCAAGCCCACACGCGGCTCGGGCAGCGCGAAGGTCGCATTCTCGGACGCAATGATGAGGTCGCAGGCCAGCGCGATCTCGAAACCGCCGCCCATGGCGACGCCGTTGACGGCGGCGATGATCGGCTTGTCGCAGTCGAATCGCGAGGTGAGGCCGGCGAACCCGCCTTTGTCCCAGCCGCGTTTTCCGCCGGCGGCCTGCCATTTCAGGTCGTTGCCGGCACAGAACGCCTTGTCGCCCGCACCGGTGACGATCGCGACCCATTGCTCGGGATCGGTGGAAAAGTCGTCGAACACTTTGTTGAGCTCGAAATGCGCGTCGATGTGCAGCGCATTGTACACTTCGGGCCGCGACAGCGTCACGATCGTGATCGGGCCCCTGCGCTCTACTTTCGAAAACTTCAGATCCATGTTTGCTCCCGTTTTGATTTTCTGCGGCGAAGAATATTGGTCTCAATACTAGCGCGCACTCGCCGTTCCATGCCATCCAATTACGCAAGCGAGCCGCGCGTGCCAAGTCCTGTTCGGCTGCTTGACTTGGGCGCCGTCTTCTCACCTTAATCGATCAGAGCGGGGCGCTCGTAGCGCCTTAACGCAAGCGACAATAAACGACATTTCCGGGAGAGACTGCATTGGACTTCAATTTGCCGGCCGACCTCGTCGCCTATCTCGACGAGCTTGATCGCTTCATCGAACGCGAGATCAAGCCGCTGGAGGAGGCCGATGACAACATCCGCTTCTTCGATCACCGCCGCGAATGGGCGCGCACCGATTTTGAAAATGACGGCCTGCCGCGGCGTGAATGGGAAGCGCTGTTGCGCAAGGCAAAAAATCTTGCCGACGCAGCTGGCCATCTGCGCTTTGCGATCCCGAAGCGCTATGGCGGCAAGGATGGTTCCAATCTCTGGATGGCGGTGATTCGCGAACATTTCGCGTCCAAAGGGCTCGGCCTGCACAACGACCTGCAGAACGAGCACTCGATCGTCGGCAATCTGCCTGTTGTCACCATGCTCGACCGCTACGGCCGCGACGATCAGAAGGCGATGATCGATGGTTCGATCACCGGCAAATACCGGATCACCTTCGGCCTGACGGAGCCCGAGCATGGCTCGGATGCGACGCATATGGAGACCAAAGCAGTGCCGGCCACCCGCGACAACGTCAAGGGCTGGGTCATCAACGGCGAGAAGATGTGGACCACCGGCATGCACGTCGCCACCCATTGCGCGCTGTTCGCCCGCACCAGCGGCAACGACGGCGATGCGCGCGGCATCACCTGCTTCCTGGTGCCGGCGAAGGCGGAGGGCGTGAAGGTCGAGCAATATATGTGGACTTTTAACATGCCGACCGATCATCCGCGGGTCAGCTTCACGGATGTGTTCGTGCCAGAGGATGCATTGTTCGGCGAGATCGGCCGCGGCCTGTCGCTGGCGCAATGTTTCGTGCATGAAAATCGAATCCGTCAGGCGGCCAGTTCGCTCGGTGCTGCGGTGTACTGCATCGATGAAAGCGTGAAATATGCCCGCGAGCGAAAGCCATTCGGCAAGGCGCTCGCCGAGAACCAGGCGATCCAGTGGCCGCTGGTCGAGCTTGCCACCCAAGCCGAGATGCTGCGGCTGTTGATCCGCAAGACCGCATGGGAAATGGACCAGCTCACGCAGGCGCAGGTCGAGCACACGCTCTCCGACAAGGTTTCCATGTGCAACTATTGGGCAAACCGTCTGTGCTGCGACGCCGCCGATCGCGCCATGCAGGTGCATGGCGGCATGGGTTATTCGCGCCACAAACCGTTCGAACACATCTATCGGCACCACCGCCGCTATCGGATCACGGAAGGCAGCGAGGAAATCCAGAAGCGGAAGGTGGCGGGATTTTTGTTCGGGTATATGGGGGCGGGAAAGCATTGAGGGGTCGCGCGTGCCCTCGCTCCCCATGTCGTCCCCGCCAAAGCGGAGACCCATAACCAAGACTGCGCATTGTTAAGCCCGCTGTCGCTCCAGCTTCACGCCATAACGAAAGTTCGTGCCGGCTCAATTCACCTGCCTCTCTTTCCCCGCCCAATAGGGGTCGCGCAGGTGGCGCCGCAGGATCTTGCCGGACGGGTTACGCGGCAGCGCTTCCATGAAATCCACCGATTTCGGCGTCTTGAAGCCCGCGATACGCTCGCGGGCGAAATTGATGATATCGGATGACGTCGCCGTCTTGCCCGGCTTCATCACCACGATCGCTTTTACCGCTTCGCCCCATTTCTCGTCGGGGATTCCGATCACCGCGGCTTCGGCGACATCGGGGTGATCGCAGATCGCGCTCTCGACTTCGGCGGGATAGATGTTCTCGCCGCCGGAGATGATCATGTCCTTGATGCGGTCGTGGATGTAGAGATAGCCGTCCTTGTCCATGTAGCCGGCATCGCCGGTGCGCAGCCAGCCGTCTTGGTCGATCGTCTTCGCTGTCGCTTCCGGCAGATTCCAGTAGCCGACCATGTTTGAGCCCGAACGCGTCGCGATCTCGCCGACCGCGCCCGGCGGCAGGCTGTTGCCGTCGGCGTCGAGGATGGCAAGTTCAATGCCGGGCAGGGCCTTACCGGCCGAGCGCATGCGATCCAGTCCCTCGATGTGGTCTTCGGGCGGGAGCGCGACGATGGTGCCTGTCGTCTCGGTCATGCCGTACATCTGCACGAACCCGCACTTGAACACCTCGATGCATTCCTTTAGCAGCGCTGCCGGGATCGGCGAGGCGCCATACAGCATGTACTTCAGGCGCGAAAAGTCGACCTGCCGGGCGCGGGGCTGCCGCACCACGAACTGCATCGCGGCCGGCACCATGAAGAGTTTTGTAATCCCGGCCTGTTCGAAGAAATCCAGCACTTTTGTGGGATCGAACTCGCGTGCGATCACACCCTTGGCGCCGTGATAGAGGCCCATCACGCCCCAGCCTGAGCCGCCGATATGGAAAATCGGCATCGCCACCAGCGAGACGTCATCGGTCGTCCATCGGTTCCACTCGGGCTTTTCGGCCTCGTTGCCTGTCTGAACCAGGTTGAGGAAGTTGGCGTGCGACAGCATCGCGCCTTTGGGTTTTCCCGTGGTTCCCGACGTATAGAGCTGGATCGCGATGTCCTTCGGGCTGATCGGGAGCCTCGGATGTTCGCCGCGCTGCGCGTCGCGCCAGGCCGAAAAATCCAGCCATTCGCCCGCACCGCCTTCGGTAGTGATGACGTGACGCAGGCTTGGTAATTGCGATTTGATGCTGCGGGCTTGCGTAATGAATTCCGTCCCGACGAACAGCACCGGTGCCTTGCAGTCACCGACGATGAAAGCGACTTCCGGGCCGGCCAGTCGCCAGTTCACCGGCGCCATCACAACCCCGGCCTTCATCGCGCCGAGCAAGAGCTCGAAATAGATGTCGCTGTTCTTGCCGAGATAGGCGATGCGCTCGCCCGGTTTGATACCCAGCGCGGTCAGCGCATTGGCGACGCGATTGGTTTTGATGTCGAATTCGGCGAAACTGGTCTGGCGCCCCTCGAATTCGAAGGCGATTGCATTGCCGCGGCTCTTCGCGCGGTCGCGCACCATCTCGGTAAGGTTTACCGGTACTTGTGAAGCGGACATGTCTCTCCCGAAGGCGTTTGTTATTTTTAACTTCGCGATAATGTTGGCTTCGACGGCGCCGCGCAATCGCTCGTCATTGCGAGGAGCAAAGCGATGAAGCAATCCATTGTTCTTTGCGGCCTTATGGATTGCTTCGCTTCGCTCGCAATGACGAGCATAGTTCAACTGCGCGCAGCTCGATCCTTTTCGTTCTGCGCCTTGATCGACTCGCGGGCCTTGGTCCAGTCGTCGTCGCTCCAGTCGCGCAATTGATAGAAGTTGCCGCCCATGGCGAGCGCCTGGGCGCCGTCCATTGCGATCGTCTCGCCGTTGATCCAGTCACAGCCGCCGGAAATCAGGAACACCGCGAGATTTTGCAATTCCTCCATAGTGCCGACCCGACCCATCGGGTTCTGCGCCCTGGTGCGCGCGCCGGCCTCATCGCCGGGCTTGATGCGCTTGCTCATGCCCTCGGTCGGGATTTCGCCGGGTGCAATCGTGTTGAGGCGGATGCCGTATTTGCCCCACTCGACCGCGAGCGACATGGTCATGGCATGGATCGCCGATTTGCTCATCGCCGACGGCACCACGTAAGGTGAGCCGTTGCGCACCCAGGTCACCGTGATCGAGACCACATTGCCGCGATGCTTGCCGGCAATCCAGCGTCGCCCCACCGCGTGCGTTACATAGAAAGTGCCGTGCATCACGATGTTCGCCACTGCATCGAAGCCGCGCGGGGAGAGTTCTTCCGAGCGCGAAATGAAATTGCCGGCGGCGTTGTTGATGAGATCGGTCAAGGGACCCTCGGTCCAGATCGCTTCGATCGTCTCGTCAACGGCAAGCGCATTGCGGATGTCGACGCCGTGGCTCACCACGCGTCCACCGTGCAGATCCATCAATTCTGTTGCGGTCTCGTCGCAGACGCTTTTGCGGCGGCCGCAGATATGGACCTCGGCGCCGAGTTGCAGAAAACGCGCCGCCATGGACTTGCCGAGACCGGTGCCGCCACCGGTGACGAGAATGCGCCGCCCGACGAGAAGCTGA
>JBJMTR010000007.1:0-3219 GCA_045811565.1 Bradyrhizobium sp. | reverse complement strand
TGGCAGGCCTACACCAAGAATCCGAAGCGCGTGACCAACGATCCGATGGAAGCGCACGTCATCGGCTTCGACATGTGGGTGAAGGCCGTCGAGAAGGTGAAGTCGACGGACGCCGACAAGGTGATCGACGCGCTGCCCGGCATCGAAGCCAAGAACCTGACCGGCGGCACCTCGAAAATGCTGCCCAACCATCACATCACCAAGCCGGTGTTCATTGGCGAAATCAAAGGCAACGGCCAGTTCGACGTGGTGTGGAAGACCCCCGGCCTCGTGGCGGGCGATGCATGGTCGAAGGAACTCGAAGGCTCCAAGGACCTGATCGGCGACTGGGTTGGCAAGAAGTGCGGCAACTACAACACCAAGACCAACAAGTGCGGCGGTCAGGGCTCCTGATTAACCGCTGAACCGATCACGAGACCTGATCCAAGAGACGAGGAAGGCGGCGTTGTCGCCGCCTTCTTGCTACTCCTGCCGGGGTCGACCAGTGACTGCCAATTGCTTTGCGCGGCTTCGCGCGCTTGTTCTTTCAGTATTTTTTATTGCCGCCCTCGCGCTGCCCGCGTTCGCCGGCCCGTTCGAGGACGCGGTCGCCAAATTCGCCAATGACGAATTTTCCGACACCGAGGAAGCGATCGGCGCGGTCGCGGCATCGGGTAATCCGCTCGCCTTTCCGATCATCAGCGCGCTGCAGGACGCTCGCCTCTCGGCCGATCCGGAAACCAAAAGGGTTTTCATCACCCAGCCCGACGGCAAGATCATCGACGCGGCGACCGGGGCTGCCGTCGACACGCTGCCGGACAATTCCGCCGCGGTCCGCCTCAACAACCGCCTGCGCCGCACCGTGGAGGCCGCGCTCGGCGGCCTGACCCTGCTGTCGCCCGATCCCGCCAAGCGCATCGCCGCTGCCCAATCGGTCTTCAAGGGCCACGAAGAAACGGCGCTGCCGGTCGTCGAGGGCGCACTGGCCAAGGAAACCAACAAGTCTGCCAGGCAGGCCTTCGCCGAGGCTCGCGCCGCCATCCTGCTGTTCAAATCCGACGCCAGCGACGAAGAGAAGCTCGAGGCTATCGCCATCATCAAGGCGCGCGGCGACCAGGAAGCCATGGCGCTGCTGACGAGCCTCGGCACCGACCAGCCGCCGCTGGTGGCGAAAGCGGTGGCCGGCGCGATCTCGTCGATCCAGAGCAATCTTGCGATGTGGTCGATGGTGCAGAACGCCTGGTACGGCCTTTCGCTCGGCTCGGTGCTGCTGCTGGCGGCGATTGGACTAGCCATCACCTTCGGCGTGATGGGCGTCATCAACATGGCCCATGGCGAGATGGTGATGCTGGGGGCCTACACCACTTTCGTTGTGCAGGAAGTGATCCGCACCCGTTATCCCGGACTGTTCGATTATTCGCTGCTGATCGCGGTACCGCTGGCCTTTCTCGTGGCCGGCGCCATCGGCGTGCTGATCGAGCGCAGCATCATCCGTTTCCTCTACGGCCGCCCGCTGGAAACGCTGCTGGCGACCTGGGGCCTGTCGCTGGTGCTGCAGCAGGCGGTGCGCACCGCGTTTGGCCCGACCAACCGCGAGGTCGGTAACCCCTCCTGGATGAGCGGCGCGTTCGAACTCGGCCAGATCACCATCACCTACAACCGGCTGTGGATCCTCTGCTTCACGCTCGCCGTGTTCGCCATCCTGCTCGCCATGCTGCGCTACACGGCGCTGGGGCTGGAGATGCGCGCGGTGACGCAGAACCGCCGGATGGCAGCGTCGATGGGGATCGCGACCTCGCGCGTTGATGCGCTCACTTTCGGCCTCGGCTCGGCGATCGCCGGTATCGCCGGCGTGGCACTCTCGCAGATCGACAATGTCAGCCCCAACCTCGGCCAGAGCTACATCATCGACTCCTTCATGGTGGTGGTGTTCGGCGGCGTCGGAAATTTGTGGGGGACCTTGGTCGGCGCCTTCACGCTCGGTATTGCCAACAAATTCCTGGAGCCGGTCGCCGGGGCCGTGCTCGGCAAGATCGCCATTCTGGTGCTCATCATCCTGTTCATCCAGAAACGGCCGCGCGGCCTCTTTGCGCTCAAAGGGCGGGCGGTGGAAGCATGATGCCGCACATGCTTACGCGTTCGCTCGATCGCAGCGCGAACATCTTCCTATTGGTGGTCGCTGCGTTCGGCATGCTGGTTCCGCTGTCGAACTTGCTGCTGCCTTCCGGCTCGATGCTGCAGGTGCCGACTTATCTGGTGGCGCTGTTCGGCAAATACATCTGCTATGCCATCCTCGCGCTCGCGATCGACCTGATCTGGGGCTATTGCGGCATTCTCTCGCTCGGCCACGGCGCGTTCTTCGCCCTCGGCGGCTATGCGATGGGCATGTACCTGATGCGCCAGATCGGCAGCCGCGGCGTCTACGGCAATCCGATCCTGCCGGATTTCATGGTGTTCCTGAACTATCCGAACTTGCCATGGTACTGGCATGGCTTCGATATGTTCTGGTTCGCGGCGCTGATGGTCATTCTCGTGCCGGGCCTGCTGGCTTTCTGCTTCGGCTGGCTCGCATTCCGCTCCCGAGTCACCGGCGTCTATCTCTCGATCATCACCCAGGCCATGACCTACGCGCTGCTGCTCGCGTTCTTCCGCAATGATTTCGGCTTCGGCGGCAACAACGGCCTGACCGATTTCAAGGACATTTTGGGATTCAACGTGCAGGCCGACGGCACCCGCGCCGCGCTGTTCGCGTTGAGCTGTCTGGCGCTGATCCTCGCTTTCCTGATTTGCCGCGCGGTGGTGACCTCAAAGCTCGGCAAGGTGCTGGTGGCGATCCGCGACGCGGAATCCCGCACCCGCTTCCTCGGCTATCGCGTCGAATCCTACAAGCTGTTCGTGTTCACGCTGTCGGCCTGCATGGCCGGCGTCGCCGGCGCGCTCTACGTGCCGCAGGTCGGCATCATCAACCCATCCGAATTCGCGCCGGGCAATTCGATCGAGGCGGTGATCTGGGTCGCGGTCGGCGGCCGCGGCACACTGGTCGGAGCTGCGCTTGGCGCCATCGTCGTCAACTACGCCAAGACTTACTTCACGTCCGGCCCGCTGGCGCCATACTGGCTGTTCATGCTGGGCGCACTGTTCATCCTGGTGACCCTGCTGTTGCCCAGGGGCATCATCGGCACCTTCAATGCGTGGTGGGAGCCGCGGAAAACGCCGCGCAAGCCGCTATTTGCCGAAAGT
>JBJMTR010000006.1:0-6396 GCA_045811565.1 Bradyrhizobium sp. | reverse complement strand
CTATCGGGTCGCGCTTGGTCTCGACATGTTTTATCGCGAGCAACTCGCCAATCGCTACATTTCCTATGGGACCAAGACGCTCGGCTTCAGCCCGCGACTCGGCTTCAGCCTGCGCGAAGATCTCGCCTTACAGCTGCGCTACTCGATCTATCAGCAGGAAATCTCCCTGCCGCCCACACTGGCGAATTGTAACAACATTCAATTCCTGCCGGACGGCAGTCCGAACCCGCTGTTCAATCCAAGTCCGGCCTTTGCGCAGCTTACCGGGCTGAGCCTGGCCTCGACCAACGGGCTCGGTTGCTACCTGGATGGCGAAGCTTCGCTGCCGATCCGCCGGGAGCTGGCGGGCGGCAAGGCCTTGACCTCGGCGCTCGGCTATTCGCTGAACTACAACACGCTGGACAACAACAAGAACCCAACCGACGGTTTGCTGATCGATTTCAAGCAGGACTTCGCGGGCGTTGGCGGCGACGTCAGCTACATCAAGACCGCGATCGACGCGAAATACTACACGCCGCTGGTTGCCGACATCGTCGGGTTGATCCACGCTCAGGGCGGTATTCTGAACCAGCTGGGCAGCGATCAGCTGCGCATGCTCGATCACTTCCAGATGGGTCCGAATCTCGTCCGCGGTTTTGCGCCGAACGGCATCGGACCGCGCGATATCAACCCGTTTGGTACGGGTGACGCGCTCGGTGGCACCAAATACTGGGGCGTGTCGGCGGAATTGCAGATGCCGTTCTGGTTCCTGCCGAAGGAAGTCGGGCTCAAGGGCTCGATCTATGCCGATGCCGGCGGGCTGTTTGACTATAAGGGGCCGACCTCGTGGGCGCAGACGGGCGAAGTCAATGTGCCGGGCTGCACGCCGCCCACACAATCCCCGAATACGAACCCCGGAACCTGCCTGGGACTGCAGTATGATAGCGGCAACGTGGTCCGGACCTCGGTGGGTGTCGGCTTGATCTGGGCCTCGCCGTTTGGTCCGCTGCGCTTCGACTATGCGGTTCCGATCACCAAGGGTAGGTTTGACCGCGTGCAAGAATTCAAGTTTGGCGGCGGAACATCGTTCTAAGACCGATTACCGGCCGGACTGCGACGGGTGGAATGGCGCAGCCGATATTCTTCAAAAGAGCCCCTTCGTCGTCGCTGGCTGAGATCGCCGCGCTGACGAAGGCGCATTTGGTCGACCGGTCGCGGGCCGGTCAGGAGATCAGAGGGCTGGCTTCGCTCGACGAGGCGGGGCCGATGCATCTGGTATTTTTCGACAACCTCAAATACGCCGACCAGCTCGCCGCGACCAAGGCCGGCGCCTGCCTGGTCAGCCCGCGGTTCGAAGCTCAAGTGCCGGCCCATGTCGCGGTGTTGCGGGCAGCCCAGCCGTTCCGCGCTTTCGTGCAGATCGCCCGCGAGTGGCATGGCGATGCGCTGCGTCCGCAATCGTGGTTCGACAGTGTCGGCATCGCGCCGTCGGCGATCATCGATGCTACCGCCCGCCTGGAAGACGGCGTGATCGTCGATCCGCTCGGCGTGATCGGCCCACGGGTGGAGATTGGCGCCGGCACGGTGATCGGCGCGGGGGCGGTAATTGGCGCTGACGTCAAGATCGGCCGGGACTGCAATGTCGGCGCCCGCAGCGCCATCCAGTTTGCGCTGATCGGCAACAACGTCCTGATCCATCCCGGCTGCAGCATCGGGCAGGATGGCTACGGCTTCATTTTCTTTGGGCCCGAAGGCCATCTCAAGGTGCCACAAACCGGTCGGGTCCTGATCCAGAACGGCGTCGAGATCGGCGCCGGCACCACCATCGATCGCGGCAGCCTGCGCGACACCGTGATCGGCGAGGGCACCAAAATCGACAACCAGGTCCAGATCGGCCACAATGTGACTATCGGCAGGCACTGCCTGCTCGCCGCCCAGATCGGGCTCGCGGGCAGTTTGACGATTGGCGACAACGTGGCGCTGGGTGCCAAGGTCGGCATCAACAATCACCTCAAAATCGGCGATGGCGCCCAGGTTACCGCGATGAGCGCGGTGAAGGACGACATCCCGCCCAACGGGCGCTGGGGCGGCCACTTTGCCAAACCGACCAAGCAGTGGTTCAGGGAGATAATTGCGGTGGAGCGTCTGGTGCGCGATGGCACGGCCGATCCGAAGGACGAGGGGCGGGACTGATGGAGGAATCACCGGTAAAATTCGAGCTCGTGGACATCAATGACATCCTCAAGACGCTCCCGCACCGCTACCCCATGCTGTTGATCGACCGGGTGATCAAGATTCGCGCCGATTACAGCGGCATCGGAATCAAGAATGTCACGTTCAACGAGCCGCCGTTTCTCGGGCATTTCCCGGAACGTCCGGTCTATCCGGGCGTGATGATGATCGAGGCGATGGCGCAGACCGCCGGCGTCATTGGCATTAAATCGGTCGAAGGCACTGAGAAACCGCGCGCGGTCTATTTTCTGACCATCGACAAGTGCAAGTTTCGCAAACCCGTAATGCCCGGCGACACCATCGAATATCACATGCGCAGCATCGGCCGCCGCAAGACCATGTGGTGGTTTCACGGCGATGCCAGGGTGAGTGGCCAGACCGTCGCAGAAGCCGATGTCGGGGCGATGCTGACGGATTGATCAGTCTTCGTCCGCTCGACGGCTCACCTGATCCGGCTCGTCGCCGGCGTAAAGCCGATACAACGCGGTCTCGTTCGCCGCATTCGGTCTCGAACGGCAATTTTCTGAAGCGGCTCAAGCGGCATTGCTCAATGCCGTGTATCCACTTTGGCGCGATTACGCCGCGCGATTGCCGCACTTTGGCGGAACTTTAGCCCACTCAGCGGTTTGTACTTTCGTTGAAGATTTTTTTTGTCGCCGAGACAGGCTGCATGAATTTTTTCAAGACCGCGGTAGTGATGATAATTCCGGCCGCTGTTTTCGTCGGAAATGCAATGGCGCGCGACGACGGCCGATACTCCGGATCCCCACTGAAGCCATGGTTCGATACACTCAAGAGCGGCAAGGGGCTGTGTTGCTCGGTCGCAGACGGTTTTGCCCTCGCAGATCCGGACTGGGAATCCAAGGACGGTCATTACCGCGTCCGCATCGAGGGTGAGTGGGTCGACGTCCCCGATGATGCCGTCATCACGGAGCCTAACCGCGCCGGCCGAACCATGGTTTGGCCCGTGAAAGGCTCGCTCGGGATTTCGATTCGCTGCTTCATGCCCGGTAGCATGACATAACGTTCTGCAAGGACTCCGGCCGGCGTGAGCGGGATTTTGGGCCCGGACTTGCCGAAACAGGCCGTAACCATACGTCACTAGACAGCATTGGAATGTCGCGCTAACCACCGGAAAACGCGAGATATTCGCGCTTAACCTATGGCTGGGCTACTTGATGACGACGATCGATCCCACGGCGCGGATTGAGGATGGCGCTGTGATCGGCGAGGGCACCTCGATCGGTCCCTACTGCATCATCGGCCCCAACGTCGTCATCGGCGAGAACTGCAAACTGATCGCGCATGTCCACATCACGGCGCTGACCAGCATTGGCGCCGACTGCACGATCTATCCCTTCGTCTCGCTCGGCACCCCGCCGCAATCCCTCAGTTACCGTGGGGAACTTACCCGGCTTGAGATTGGCCAGGGCTGTACGATCCGCGAATCCGTTACCATGAACGCCGGCACGGTTGCCGGCGGCGGCGTGACGAGGGTCGGCGACCGCGGCTACTTCATGAATTGCAGTCATGTCGGACATGATTGTCAGGTCGGCAACGACGTGGTCTTCGCAACCTCTGCGACGCTCGGCGGTCACTGCGAGATTGGGGATTTCGTTTTCATCGGTGGGCTCTCAGCGGTGCACCAGTTCACGCGGGTCGGGCCGCAGGTGATGGTGGGCGGCGTTTGCGGCGTACGCAATGACGTGATTCCGTTCGGGCTCGTCAACGGCCAATATGCCAGCCTCGAAGGCCTCAACATCATCGGCATGAAGCGGCGCAACTTCACCAAGCAGCGGCTCGCGACGGTGCGCTCGTTCTATCAAAAGCTGTTTCACGGCCCCGGCATATTCACCGAGCGCTTGAGCGCCGTGCAGCCGCTGGCTTCGGAAGATCCCGCGATCGCTGAAATTCTTGCGTTCATCGGCGATGGCAAGCACCGCCCACTCTGCCTTCCGGCCGACGACGGCGGCAAGCATTGATGACGGGACTGCCGCAATCATGACGTCAGCGGCTTCAGGGATTTCGTCGCCGGTCGGCGTGATCGCGGGCGGCGGCGTCATGCCGTTTGCGGTGGCGGATTCGCTCACCGCGCGCGGCATTCCGCCGGTTCTGTTCGCTCTCAGGGGCGCCTGCGATTCCGTCCGGGTCGAGCGTTTCCGCCATCACTGGATTTCGGTCGGTCAGCTCGGCAGGGCGACAAAACTGTTTCGCGCCGAAGGCTGTCGCGATCTGATCTTCATCGGCACGTTGATGCGCCCCGCATTGTCGGAGATTCGGCTGGACTGGGGAACGCTCCGCGTTCTCGGCAGCGTCATGACAGCGTTTCGTGGCGGTGACGATCATCTGCTCTCCGGAGTTGGCCGCATCCTCGAGCAGGACGGTTTTCGGATGCTCGGGATCAAGGATGTCGCCCCGGATCTCCTGATGCCAGAGGGATGCATCACCCGCGCCATGCCCGACGGCAGCGCGACAGCGGATGTGACGAAGGGACTGGAGGTGCTCGGCGCACTTGGTCCTTTCGATATCGGCCAGGCCGCGGTCGTGATCGATGGCCATGTAGTGGCGGTCGAAGACATCGAGGGGACCGACGGGTTGTTGGCGCGCGTGGCGCGCCTTCGTGCCGAGGGGCGCATCCGCTCCAAAGCTGCGCGAGGAGTCTTGGTCAAGGCGCCCAAGAGCGGCCAGGACCTGCGCTATGATCTGCCGACGGTCGGGCCGCGAACGGTCGAAGGCGCGGCCAGGGCCGAGCTCGCCGGCATTGTGATCGCGGCCCGCAACGCGATTGTGGTCGAGCCGCAAGCCATGATCGAAGCCGCCGACAAAGCGGGTCTCTTCATCCAGGGCATATCCACGTGATGCCGCCGCGCGCTACCGCGAATGCCGAGCGGAAAATCTTTCTGATCGCGACGGAGGAATCGGGCGACCGGTTAGGCGCCAACCTGATGAAGGTATTACGCCAGCGCTTTGGCGGCGCGGTGCGGTTCGAAGGCATCGGCGGCGGCGCGATGGCACGCGAAGGTCTCGCATCACGCTTTCCGATCGAGGAGCTGTCGATCATCGGTCTTGCGGCTGTGGTGAAGCAGTTGCCGAAAATCCTGCGCCTGATCAAACAGACCGCAGCCGCGGTAACTGAATCCGGACCAGACATTCTCGTGATCATCGACAGCCCCGATTTTACGCATCGCGTGGCCCGCCGCGTCCGCGCGGCCGACCCGCAAATTCCGATCGTCCACTACGTTTCCCCCTCGGTGTGGGCATGGCGGCCGGGCCGGGCGCGCGCAATGGTTAGCTACATCGATCACGTGCTGGCGCTGTTGCCGTTCGAGCCTGAAGCTTATCGCCGGCTGGGCGGCCCGCCCTGCAGCTACGTCGGCCACACCCTGACCGAGCAGCTTGCCTCGCTCAGACCCGACGCGGAGGAGCGGCAGCGGCGCGATGCGCCGCCGCCGGTGCTGCTGGTGCTGCCGGGCAGCCGCCGCAGCGAGATCCGTCACCATCTGGCCGTCTTCGGCGAAGCGCTGGGCCGGCTGCAGGGCGCTGGCGTGCCGTTCGAGTTGATCCTGCCGACCATGCCGCATTTGCAGGAGGCGGTGATGCAAGGGTTGAGGCAGTGGCCGGTCCAGCCGCAGCTCGTAATCGGAGAGCAGGAGAAGCGGGCGGCATTCCGGATTGCGCACGCCGCGCTCGCGAAGTCCGGCACCGTGACGCTTGAGCTTGCGTTGGCCGGCGTACCGATGGTGACCGCCTACCGGACCGGTGCGGCGGAAGCCTGGATCTTGCGGCGGGCGATCAAGGTGAATTCGGTGATCCTCGCCAATCTCGTGATCGGCGAAAACGTCGTTCCGGAATTCTTGCAGGAGAACTGCACGCCCGAACGCCTATCGCAGGCGCTGCGCGATGTACTGGCTGATACTCCGTTGCGGCAGAAGCAGGTCGAGGCTTTTGCCAGGATCGACCAGATCATGTCGACCGGCGACCAGCCGCCGAGCGTCCGGGCGGCCGATATCGTGCTCGCGACCATGCGCAAAGCGCGGCGATAAAAACCAAAAGCCGGACGCGACGATCGCATCCGGCTTTTGCTCATTCCCTAAAATGGCGGCTGTTACTTCCGCTTGTCCATCGGGACATAGTCACGGCGGGTGACGCCGGTGTAGAGCTGGCGCGGACGACCGATCTTCTGCT
>JBJMTR010000005.1:0-9573 GCA_045811565.1 Bradyrhizobium sp. | reverse complement strand
TTTCACCGTGGCGCCATAGCGCACCGGCGGCGTAACGACCTTGCCGTACACCATGCCCGGCAACATGACATCGATGCCGTATTTGGCCGTCCCGTTGGTCTTCGAGGGAATGTCGAGCTGCGGCACCGAGACACCGATCATGGAGTACTGATCGGGACTCTTCAATTTGATCGCCTTGAGCTCGTCGGCCGTGAACGTCTTGGTCGCCTTGCCGCTCTTGACGACATCGGCAAACGTCATCGACTTCTTCGACTTCGGATGCGAGATCACGGAATCGCGGACCACCAGTTCGCCGGCCGGCACGCCCATCGCGCTGGCTGCGGCTTCGGTCAATGCGATCCGCCCCGCGGCGCCCGCGCGGCTCATCGCATCGAAGTTCATCATCGTAGACCAGCTGCCGCCAGTGATCTGCGCTCCTAACACGGGGTCGTTGAACTTCGGATCATTGGAGGCGAGCTGAACCCGCATATCCTTCCAGCTCGAACCGAGCTCTTCGGACACGACCTGCGCCATCGTCGAGGCGATGTGCTGGCCCATGTCGGCCTTGCCGCAGGTGACGGTAACGAGGCCGTCGGGCGCGATCGAATACCAAACGCTGGGTTCGAAACTAGAAGGCGCGGCGAAAGCCTGACCGATGCCGGGAACGGCGGAATAGCCGAGCACAAGGCCCGTCGCGGCGGAGCCGACCAGGAACGAGCGGCGGCTGAGATCGGCGGGCTCGCCGGGGGCCTTGTCTTGGGTGATTTTGACGAGCGTATTCATGTGGCCCTCCGCTCGGTAGCGGTGTTGGAGGCGGTGCGCATTTCGGATGCGGCGCGCATGATTGCCTTCTGGATGCGCGAATAGGTCATGCAGCGGCACAGATTGCCGTCCATGTGGGCGACCACTTCATCCCTGGTCGGGTTGGAATTCCTGGAAAGCAGCGCCGCCGCCTGCATGATCTGGCCGGACTGGCAGTAGCCGCATTGCGGGACCTGCTCGGCGATCCAGGCCTTCTGCAGTGGATGATCGCCCTTGGCGCTGAGGCCCTCGATGGTCGTGATCTTCTTGCCTACGGCGTCGCTAACCAAGGTCTGGCAGGAACGCACGGCCTCGCCGTTGACGTGAACTGTGCAGGCGCCGCAGAGACCTGCGCCGCAGCCGAATTTCGTGCCGGTCATCTGCAATTGCTCGCGGATGACCCACAATAGCGGCGTATCGCTGGCCGCCTCGACGGACATATTCCGCCCGTTGATGTTGAGATTTGGCATCGCTCTCCCCTTCCGGTCGATGAAGCCGCTTACGGCGGCAGCTCACTTTTGGGTATTGGCCGGCACTCACCGGTCGGTGCCGGTGACGAGAGCATGATACCGATCCCGATTGGAGGCAATTCAATTTGGAACTGCTCGAAGAGAATAGATTTTGAAGGCTCGGGTTGCTGCGTTGCGGGATAGTTTTGTCACGGCTCTGTCGAACGGCTCTGTCGGTAAGCGTGTCGCCGCGCTGGTACCACCCTCCGTTTGCGCATTTCCCAACCGCGAACAGATCGCGCTAGAATAAGGCCACCACACAAACGCTCGGGAAATCGCAATGCCGAAGATCAATCGTGACGGGGTCAATGTCTATTACGAGGTTCACGGCAGCGGCCCGCCGCTGCTCTTGACCCACGGCTATTCCTCGACCTCGGCGATGTGGCGGGGCCAGATCGAAGCACTGTCGAAACATCATAAACTCGTGTTGTGGGACATGCGTGGGCACGGCCAATCGGATTACCCCAGCGATCCCGCAGCCTATAGCGAGGCGTTGACGGTCGCCGACATGGCCGCGCTGCTCGATGCCGTCGGCGCGGACAGGGCGATCGTCGGCGGACTTTCGCTTGGCGGCTACATGTCGCTGGCGTTCTACCGCGCACATCCCGATCGCGTGCGCGCGCTGCTGATCATCGACACCGGACCCGGATTCAAGAAGGATGACGCCCGCGAAGCCTGGAATCAGCGCGCGCACGCCACCGGCGACCGTTTTGAGCGAGAAGGTCTTGAGGTGCTCAAATCCCTAAGCCGCGAGCGCTCGAGCGTGACGCATCGCGACGCGTCGGGTCTTGCCCGCGCCGCGCGCGGCATGCTGACCCAGCGCGATGCCCGGGTGATCGAATCGCTGCCCGACATCAAGGTGCCGTCACTGATCGTGGTCGGCGCCGACGACGCGCCTTTCCTCGCCGCCTCCGACTACATGGCGGCAAAAATTCCCGGCGCGCAGAAGGTGGTGATCCCGGCCGCCGGCCACGCCGTCAACATCGATCAGCCGCAGGCCTTTATCGACGCGGTACTCCCGTTCCTTGATAGCCTCGATGTCGAAGCCGCGCAGAAGGCTGCGTCATGAGGGCCGTCGCCGCCGCACTGCTGATGATTGCCGCTGCGGTGACGCCATCCAGCGCGCAGCATCTGCCGCCGATCGGCGGCCCCTACCCGCCAGCTTTCACCGCGACGCTGTCGAACAACACACCGCTGGCCTTCGGCATGGATACTGAGCAGGCGGCGCGTGCATTGGGCACGCCGCTGAGTTACATCAGCGGTCGGCCTGGCGAGGAAATCTATCGCACTTTCCGCAATATCGGCGGCAGCGGACTGTTCCCTCACAAGCACCGGCTCTATCTGCAATTCCGCAAGGGCAAACTGGCCGGCTGGAAAGGCGACTGGGGCCACAACTGGATGTGGCAGTAAGCGCCTTCATCATCGCACATTCGTGCAACCCTCAAAAGCAAATGGATGACCCGTGGGACAAGATATCAAGCTGACGGCTTCGGATGGTTTTAAACTGGGCGGCTATCGCGCCGACGCGACAGGTGTACCGAAAGCGGCGATCGTGGTGATCCAGGAGATTTTTGGCGTCAATCACCACATCCGCTCGGTCTGCGATCGGCTGGCGGGCGCAGGCTATGTAGCGATTGCGCCGTCGATCTTCGACCGCGTCGAGCCGAACTTCCAGTGCGGCTATTCGCCCGACGAGGTGGCGAACGCGCGCAAATTCGTCGCCAATCCCGATTGGGCGGCGATGCTGCGCGACACCCAGGCTGCGATCGATGCCGTCAAGGATGTCGGGCCGGTCGGCATCATCGGCTTCTGCCTCGGCGGCAGTGTTGCGTACGCGGCGGCGACGAAGCTGTCGGGATTATCGGCGGCGGTCGGCTATTACGGCGGCGCCATCGTTCGCTTTGCCGACGACAAGCCTGATGTGCCGACGCAGTTGCACTTCGGCGAAAAGGATGCCGGCATTCCGCTGAGCGACGTGGAGACGATCAAAGCCAAGCAGCCCGATGTGGAGATCTACGTCTATCCCGGCGCACAGCACGGATTCCACTGCGACGAGCGGGCAAGCTATGACAAGATCAGCGCCGACATCGCCTGGCCGCGTAGTCTTGGGTTCTTTGCCAGGCATTTGAAATAGAACACAACTCATCATGCCCGGGCAAAAGCGCGAAGCGCGTCTTCGCGCTAGCCTAGGGCGTGAACTCCCAAATCCAAAGGTGTTGGCGGACGTCCGCTTTGGTGCACATGACGCTAGCCGACCTGTTCCGCCGTGCAGGCGGATATGTCGACAATATCCTCAAAGGCGCTAAGCCGTTCGCTGTTGATGGTGTCATCTGACGCGTGATCAAGCTCCCAAACTGGAGCGGCGAATCATGCGGTATGAACTCAGCGACCATGCATAGGATGTCATCAACCCGATGCTTCCGAACAAGCCGCGCGGCGAACCGATTAGAACCAGCGTTCGCCGACGAACACCGTATCACCGGGGCTGAGCGAGCTGCCGAGCGGGACCACGAAGCGGCCCGAGCCTGATGCCTCGGTATGGGTCAGTGTGACGCTGTCGCGCTTGGCGCGCGGCGAGAAGCCGCCGGCGATGGCGACCGCGCTCTCGACCGTCATGTTGGGCACGTAAGGGTATTGCCCGGGGGCTGCGACCTCGCCGAGGATGAAGAAGGGACGATAGGCCTCGATCTCGACCGCTACCGAGGGATCCCGGATGTAGCCGCCGCGCAGTTTGGCTGATATCTCCGCCGCTAGCCCGGCCGGCGTTCTTCCACGTGCTGCGACCTGCCCGATCAGCGGCATGGTGATCGAGCCGGCGGCGTCGATCGCATAGGTGTTGGTGAGGCCTTCCTGACCGTAGACCACGACGCGCAGTTTGTCGCCGGCATCGAGATGATAGCCCATGTCGTACCGAACCGGCTGAACCGGGGCCGCATAGACGACAGGCGCCGCCGCGTAGGCGCGACGCGGTGAGGCGGCAAAGGCAGAGCGTAGCCCGCCGATGGCGGCGCCGCTGGAATCCGCAACTGCGACAGAGGCCGGCGCGTAGGTCTCGCCGTAGGCCATGGAATCGAGATCACCCTGCGACGTCGCTACCGCGACCGGACCGGACGTGCGCATGCAGCCCGACAAAGCGAACGCCGTCATGATGGCAGTAATCGGCAGTCGAAACGCGCGCGCAAACGGCACCGGAGCCATCCCTGAAAAGCGAGACAGCTTCAGTCTTGCACCGGGTATGGTTAACAAATGGTTTTTTGCGTGCTGGTGAGATGCCCTCGCCGTTCGCAGACCGCACTCGCGGTTGTCGCCCTCACCCCAATCGCGCAGCCGCAATCCGACCTCTACCGCAAGCGGGACTGTGAAGAACGGCGACGCCGATCGGAGGTCGACACGCCGGTACCGCCCAATCCGCAATCGCCGGCAGGATCGTTGGCGAGACATTGCTGATGATAATTCTCGGCGGAATAGCATCGCGCGCGGGCAGTTCGCACGTAGAAAGCGCGTCAAACAAAGAGTAGGCGTCCGCTGGACGCCCGCTCAGTCCCGCGAATAGCCGATCAGCGGTTTGCGGGGCCGAAAAAGGATCATCAGGAAAATGCCGGCGACGCCGAGCACCACGAAAACCGGCTGGTCGAGGATGATCTTGACGACGCTGTTCCAGAGCCAGGGCGCGGTGGCCTCCACCCACGTCCGGAATGCCTGCTGGCTGCTCTGATGGATGTCGTTCCAGAACTGGCCAAACTGGGTGAAACGCAGGTTCTGGTCAGCGACAAAACGCGCGCCGTCATAAACCATGAAGATAAATCCGCCGGCGAGCAGCAGCAGGCCGATAAGCCGAAAGAACCCGCGGATCATGCGTTGCCATCTCCCTGTCGCGCCCAAACAGCCGTCAGCCCATTACCGGGCTGGCTCGAGAAATTCAACCTCATCAGCACCTTATAAGCCATTTCCGGCTCGATTCCGGCCGGTTCAGGCAGGGCCGGAAAGCGTTGACGCTTGTTGGCGCGCCCTCTATAAGACCGGCAATGGCGGCGGGCGCAATCTCGCCGCCGCTGTTCTTTGGATAGCGCCGCTATACCGGCATTGTCGCGCCGGAGCATGGCATCCTCAAGAACACGCAATTGGAAAACACAGCAGAGCAGATCACGCGATTTGAACGGCCGGCGCGCTCAAGCCCGACCAGGAGAGCGATCACCGCCGAAGGATAGTTGAGAACATGGCCAATACCACTTCCGCCAAGAAGGCGACCCGCAAGATTGCACGCCGCACCATCATCAACAAGTCGCGCCGCACCCAGATGCGCGGTGCGGTTCGAACGGTCGAAGAAGCGATCCAGCGCGGCGACCGCGATGCCGCGTTGAAGGCAATGGCGCGCGCGGAGCCCGAACTGATGCAGGCCGCGCAGCGCAATATCGTTCACAAGAACAATGCCAGCCGGAAAGTGTCGCGCCTGACACATCAAATCGCCAAGCTCGCGAAGTGAACTGACTGAAGCAGATATTCTTCAAGCCCGGCTCAGCCGGGCTTTTTCTTTTTTGCGGTCCAGAATATCCTCGCGCGCGTGAATTGTCTCGTTACTGCACAGTTGACGGCGTGTCACGTTTCGTCGCCTCCGTAGTTTTACCGGGTGCACTTTTGCTGCATCGGAAGAATTGCGCGACCTCATCCGAGAAAACCCGAAAACCCGCGCATTAAACCATCGACATGGAATCGCGCGCTTAGATTGCGAGCCGAATAGCCCCGGCGGGCGGGAGTTACCCGAAAAAACAATCGCGAAAAACTTCGTCTCGCTAGTCACTTACCCGCATAGCGAGAGCAAGCAGTTTGAAAAACGGCTCTCTTAAGAACAAACGTAAATCTTTTATGAAAATTTTTTGCCGTCGCGCCGGGATTTGTCACACGCGCGATTCTGTACGCTGTTTCAAAAACTTGCTTTCGAGTTTCGCAATTGCAGCGATGCAACACATGCCAAGAGTCATTCGCTAAGGTCGAGTTAACGGATTGTCAGAAGTCACGCTTAGTGTATTTCTTAAATCGTTCGCGGCGCCCACGGCTATCCAGATCAGCGCGGTTTGAGACCCAAGGGCGGACGTGCAAATCGGCGGCGGTGTGCGCGTTAGCGACGCTTTCCAAGCGAAGCTGGGTTGATAACTCATAGTCAATATGAGGACGGTTGTTCTGTGTCTAAATTTCTCAGGGGGCGCGCTCATTTTCCGGGCGCTTCAAACAAGAAAGATACGCATCAGCCGACGACCACAGCAAGCAGGGAACGCCGAGCCGACGAACGGGTTGACGAGGGACAGACTGAGGTACGCGGCGACGCAGCGCTGAACGGACATTCGGTGGCGGCAGACTCAACTTGGAAACACTTGGAACTTGGCTAGCTCGCCGCGCGCAATCGCGACGAGAGGGGGAGGCAGCATGCTTTACGGAATCATCGCGACATTCGAAATGCGAGTTTCGAACAAGACCATATCCAACACCTTAGATTGCATTTTAACCCAGCCCTTTGCGCGAAATCCGGCAAGACCGTCGAGTACGCGCTGACCTAGCGGGACCTTTCTTCTCCAGCACATGACCCGACGAACGGCGTTTTCGCCGAACGGGAGATCCATGTCCGGAACGGAGAGCCTCGCTTGAGGTCACGCCGTGGCAAGAAACATGCACGGCGACTTCACAACAACATCATTACTCCCAGAGAAAAGTATTCAGCCAATGACAAATATGGAACAGGATCGCTGGTCGCGGGTGAAGGGCCGGCTGCGGACGAGCGTCGGCGAAGATGTCTATACAAGCTGGTTTGCCCGCATGGATCTGGAAGGCGTGCAGGATGAAAGCGTCCGCCTCTCGGTTCCGACGCGCTTCCTCAAGAGCTGGATCCAGGCACACTACGCCGATCGCGTGTTGTCCTGCTGGCAGGCCGAGATGCCGGAAGTGCACCGGATCGATCTCACCGTGCGCACGGCGATGCGATGCGCCGCCGTCACCAAGGAAGTTCCCGCACCGATCGAAGCGCGCCGCGCCGAGCGAGGCGACGGCCGTCCCGCGCCCGAATTGCGCTCGATCGCGACCGCGCCGGTGTCAGCCAGTCATGACGCGCTCGGCGGCTCGCCGCTTGATCCGCGCCTGACCTTTGCAAGTTTCGTGATCGGCCGCTCCAACACGCTGGCGCATGCCGCGGCCCGCCAGGTCGCCGAAGGTCGGCGCGGCGATCCCGTGATGTTCAATCCGCTCTACATTCACGCGGGCGTGGGCCTCGGCAAAACCCATCTGCTGCAGGCGGTGACATGGGCCGGCAACTCCGGCAACGAGCGCAAGGTGCTCTATCTCACCGCAGAGAAGTTCATGTACGGCTTTGTCGCGGCGCTGAAGACGCAGACGGCGCTTGCCTTCAAGGAAGCGCTGCGCGGCATCGACGTGCTTGTGATCGACGATCTGCAATTCCTGCAGGGCAAATCGACCCAGGCCGAGTTCTGCCACACGCTGAACGCGTTGATCGACGCCGGCCGACAGGTCGTGATCGCGGCCGATCGTCCGCCGTCCGACCTCGAAAGCCTCGACGACCGCGTACGCTCGCGGCTGGCCGGCGGGCTCGTGGTCGAGATGGGATCGCTCGGCGAAGAGCTGCGGCTCGGCATTCTCAAATCGCGCGTCGCCGCGGCCCGCGTCCATCATGCGAGCTTCGACGTGCCGGAACAGGTGCTGGATTATCTCGCCCGCACCATCACTCATAACGGCCGCGACCTCGAAGGCGCCATCAACCGCCTGCTTGCGCACTCCAAGCTCAACGCCCAGCCGGTGACGCTTGAAATGGCCGAGCGCGAAGTGCGCGACCTGATCCGCCCGCAGGAACCGAAGCGGATCAAGATCGAGGACATTCAGCGGGTGGTCGCCCGGCAGTACAATGTCAGCCGGTCCGATCTGCTGTCGTCCCGCCGCACCGCGAACGTGGTGCGCCCGCGTCAGGTCGCAATGTATCTGGCGAAGACGCTGACGCTGCGCTCGCTCCCGGAAATCGGCCGCCGGTTCGGCGGGCGCGACCACACCACGGTGCTGCACGCCGTGCGCAAGATCGAGGCGTTGGTTTCCAGGGATACCGCGCTGTCCGAGGAGGTCGAATCGCTGAAACGCCAATTGCAGGAATGAATTCTCCTTGCCGCCCCCTTTATCGGGGGCGGTAGAAGGCTTTTCCTTAAAAATGGGAAACAGCGTCCCGATCCCTTGCACTTAAGCGCTATCCGCGCCACCTTGCGGTCCCCCCGGCGGTTTGATCAAATCCACACTTGATCCGGCTTTTCGGGTTTCAAATGCCGCGGCGCGCCTTTTGGGCCGCGCGGCTTTTCCATCTCAGAGCATGGTCCCGAAAAGTGGGTACCGGTTTTCGGAAAAGACTATGCTCCACCAACAATGTAGGGCGGGATGACGGTTCGAAGAAACGTCGTCACGCCCTAGGGATCAGGCGGATATTGCTATGAAGGTCACCGTCGAGCGCGCGCAACTCCTGAAATCGCTGGGCCACGTGCATCGCGTGGTCGAGCGCCGCAACACCATTCCGATCCTCGGCAACGTGCTGATCCGCGCCGAAAATGCCCGCCTGTCGCTGAAGGCGACCGACCTCGACCTCGAGGTGACCGAGACCCTGGCGGCGGAAACCGGAACCGGCGGTTCGACCACCGTGCCCGCGCATATGTTCTACGACATTGTCCGCAAGCTGCCCGATGGCGCGCAGATCGTGCTCGAGGCGGACGGCGACCGTTCGGTACTGGCAATCCGCGCCGGGCGCTCGCGCTTTACGCTGCAGACCTTGCCCGAGAGCGATTTCCCGGATCTCGCCGCCGGCGACATGACGCATTCGTTCACGCTCGCCGCCGCCGACGTCAAGCGGCTGATCGACCGCACGCAGTTCGCGATCTCCACCGAAGAGACCCGTTATTATCTCAACGGCATCTACCTGCATTCGGCCGGCAGCGCCAATGCCGCCACCTTGCGCGGCGTCGCCACCGACGGCCATCGGCTGGCGCAGATCGATCTGGCGCTGCCCAAAGGCGCCTCCGGCATGCCCGGCGTGATCGTGCCGCGCAAGACCGTCGGCGAAGTGCAGCGGCTGATCGAGGACAATGAGGCGGAAGTTTCGATCGAGTTGTCGCAAGGAAAAATCCGCTTCACGCTTGGCAATGTGGTTTTGACCTCAAAACTGATCGACGGCACCTTTCCGGACTACGGCCGCGTCATTCCGCAAAACAATGACAAGGAACTCGTGGTCGACAAGAAGGATTTTGAAGCC
>JBJMTR010000004.1:0-5834 GCA_045811565.1 Bradyrhizobium sp. | reverse complement strand
GACATGCGCGTCCGGCAACCAGGTATGTACCGGCCACATCGGCATCTTCACCGCGAAGGAAGCAAAGAACGCCAGCCACGCCCAGGTCTGCAGGGATCGCGGCACAGTGGTGTGCATCAGCGTCGGGATATCCGTGGTGCCGGCGTTCCAGTACAGCGCCATGATCGCAAGCAGCATCAGGACCGAGCCGAGCAGCGTATAGAGGAAGAACTTGAACGAGGCATAGACCCGACGGGGGCCGCCCCACACGCCGATGATCAGGAACATCGGGATCAGTCCACCCTCGAAGAACAGGTAGAACAGCACGAGGTCGAGCGCGCAGAAAGTGCCGACCATCAGCGTTTCCAGGAGCAGGAACGCCATCATGTATTCGCGCACCCGCAGCGTCACCGATTTCCAGCTCGCGATGATGCAGAACGGCATCAACCCAGTGGTCAGGATCACGAACGGCAGCGAGATGCCGTCGACGCCCATGTGATATGTGATCCCTGTGGCAAGCCACGACGTCTTTTCGAGGAACTGGAAGTCTGCTTGCGCGGGATCGAAGCGCCAGACCAGGATCAGCGAAACCGCAAAGGTGACCAGGGTGGTCCACAGCGCGATCCAGCGCGAATTGCGCCGCGCCGCCTCGTCTTCGCCGCGGCTGATATAGATCACTAACGCGCCAAGCACCGGCAGGAAGGTGACGACCGAGAGAATGGGCCAGGTTGTCATCACTGGCCTCCCGGGCCGAACATGAACCAGGTGATCAATCCAGCGACCCCGATCAGCATCGCAAAGGCGTAGTGATAGAGATAGCCGGTCTGGATCTTCACGACGTTGCGGGTGATGTCGAGCACCCGCGCCGATACCCCATCGGGGCCGAAGCCGTCGATGATGTAACCGTCGCCGATCTTCCAGAGAAAACGTCCGATCCATTTCGCCGGACGGACGAAGATCAAGTCGTAGAGCTCGTCAAAATACCATTTGTTGAGCAGGAATTGATAGAGCATCGGCTGCTGCTTCGCGAGCTCGACGGGCAGATACAGCCGGCGGATGTAGAACATGTAGGAGATGAGCAGACCCAATACCATCATCACGGTCGGCAGCGGCGTCAGCCAACCCGGCATATGCTCCATGTCTTCGAGGATGTGCGGGTTCATCTTCACCGAGTCGCGGAAGAATTCCTCGACGCCATGGCCGACGAACAGCTCCTTGAACGGAAAACCCGCCAGGATCGAACCGGCCGCCAGCGTGCCGATCGGGATCAGCATCCACAACGGGCTCTCATGCGCGGCCTCGTAGTGCTCCTCGTCGTGGGGCTCGCCGAAGAACGTCTTGAAGATCAGACGCCATGAATAGAAGGACGTGAGACCTGCCGCCGCGACCGTCAGCAGATAGGCATAGGTCGAAAACGGATTATGCGCCGCATAAGCGGATTCGATGATCGCGTCCTTGGAGAAGTAGCCCGCAAACAGCGGGAAACCCGTCAGCGCCAGCGTGCCGACGCACATCACCGCGAATGTATAGGGGATTTTGCGCCACAGCCCGCCCATGTTGCGGATGTCCTGCTCGTGATGCATCGCATAGATCACCGAACCCGAGCCCAGGAACAGGAGCGCCTTGAAGAAGGCGTGCGTGAACAGATGGAACATGCCGACCGAATAGGCCCCCGCCCCCATCGCAACGAACATGTAGCCGAGCTGCGAGCAGGTCGAATAGGCGACGATACGCTTGATGTCGTTCTGCACGAGGCCGATGGTCGCGGCGAAGAACGCGGTGGTCGCGCCGATGAACATCACGAACGCCTGCGCATTCGGGGCGAGTTCGAACAGCGGCGATAGCCGCGCCACCATGAACACGCCAGCGGTCACCATGGTTGCGGCGTGAATCAGCGCCGAGACCGGCGTCGGACCTTCCATGGCGTCCGGCAGCCAGGTGTGCAACAGGAATTGGGCCGATTTGCCCATCGCGCCCATGAACAGCAACAGGCAGATCAGCGTCAGCGCGTCGGCGTGCCAACCGAGGAGATCGATGGTCTTGCCGGAGAGCGCCTGCGCGCTGCCGAAGATGGTGTCGAAATCGGTCGATCCCATCATCATGAAGATCGCAAAGATGCCGAGCGCAAACCCGAAATCGCCGACGCGGTTGACCACGAACGCCTTGATCGCCGCCGCGTTCGCCGATGGCTTCTGGTACCAGAAGCCGATCAGCAGATAGCTCGCCAGACCGACACCTTCCCAGCCGAAGAACAGCTGCACGAGATTGTCAGCGGTCACCAGCATCAGCATCGCGAAGGTGAACAGCGACAGATAGGCAAAGAACCGCGGCCGATACGGGTCCTCGTCCATGTAGCCGATCGAATAGAGGTGCACGAGCGAAGAGATCGTATTGACCACGACCAGCATCACCGCGGTCAGCGTGTCGATCCGCAGCGACCAGGCGACCTGCAGGTCACCCGAATTGATCCACGGGAACAGCGCGATGTGCGCGTCGTGATGCATGAAGCCGACATCGACCAGCGCGAACCAGGACAGCGCGGCAGATGCGAATAAAAGGCCGGTGGTGATCAGTTCGGCCGTGCGCGAGCCGGCCGCCGGCGGCTCGGACGCATGATGGTCGTCGTGGCCATCGGGCTCATGCATCGAAGCATGAATGACGCCGGCTTCCTCGTGGATCGCCGTCGTGCTGTGGCCATGTCCGTCATCGTGATGCTCGACGGTGTCGCCGCTCGGATTGCGGGCGTGCGCCCCGAATATGGAAATCATCCCCGCAAGAATGGCGCCCAGCAGCGGCAGAAAGACAATTGCCTGGTACATCGGCGCGCTAGCCCTTCATCAAATTGACGTCTTCAACCGCGATCGAGCCGCGATTGCGGAAATACACCACGAGCACGGCTAGACCGATCGCGGCTTCGGCCGCCGCGACCGTCAGCACCAACAGCGCGAACACCTGGCCGACGATATCGCCGAGGAAGGTCGAGAACGCCACCAGGTTGATGTTCACCGCGAGCAGGATCAACTCGATCGACATCAGGATAACGATGATGTTCTTGCGGTTGAGGAAGATGCCGAGGATCCCGAGCGTGAACAGGATCGCGCCGACCGAGAGATAGTGCCCAAGGCCGATCGTCATTGCACCCACTCCGCCGCATCCGCGTCCTGCAGCCCCTGCCCCGACACTACCTTGCGAATGCTCATGGCGAGTTCCGGCGTCCGAGCATTCTGCACATTGATGTCCTGCCGCTTGACTTTCGCCTTGTGGCGCAGCGTCAGCACGATGGCGCCGATCATCGCGACCAGCAGCACGACGCCGGCGGTCTGGAAGTAGTGGATGTACTTCGTATAGAGCACGAGGCCGAGCGCCTCGGTGTTGCTGACGTTGGTCGGGATCGCCGCCGTGATCGATTTGGACACGCCAGGATCGATGGCCCAGAAGCCGACCGTCAGCAGCAATTCAAACATGAAGATACCGCCGATCACCAAGCCGACCGGCAGGTACTCGATAAAGCCCTCGCGCAATTCGGTGAAATCGACGTCGAGCATCATGATCACGAACAGGAACAGCACCGCGACCGCGCCGACATAGACCACGACCAGGATCATCGCCAGGAATTCCGCGCCCATCAGCACGAACAGGCCGGAGGCGTTGACGAAAGCCAGGATCAGATACAGCACGGAGTGCACGGGATTGCGCGACACAATCACCATCACTGCCGACGCCACGCAGACGCCGGCAAACAGATAAAAGAACAGCGCGGGAAGGATCATGCCCTCACCTCACCGGTACGGCGCGTCGAGTTCGATCGCTTTCGCAATCTCGCGCTCCCAGCGGTCGCCATTGGCGAGCAACTTCGCCTTGTCATAATAGAGTTCCTCGCGGGTCTCGGTCGCGAATTCGAAATTCGGTCCCTCGACGATGGCATCGACCGGGCAGGCCTCCTGGCACAGACCGCAATAGATGCATTTCACCATGTCGATGTCGTAGCGCACCGTACGGCGGGTGCCGTCGTTGCGGCGCGGACCGGCCTCGATGGTGATCGCCTGCGCCGGACAGATCGCTTCGCACAGCTTGCAGGCGATGCAGCGCTCTTCGCCGTTGGGATAACGGCGCAGCGCGTGTTCGCCACGGAAGCGCGGCGAAATCGGATTCTTCTCGAAGGGATAATTGATCGTCGGCTTCGGCTTGAAGAAATAGCGCATGGCGAGAAAGAACGCCGACACGAATTCCGACAGCAGAAGCGAGTGCGCTGTGGCCTTGACATTGATACTCATAGCGACCTCATTTCGGCGCGAGCCCCGCGAATTGCAGCACTCCGGCGACGACCACCACCATCGCCAGCGACAGCGGCAGGAACACTTTCCAGCCAAGCCGCATCAGTTGATCGTAGCGGTAGCGCGGCACGATTGCCTTCGCCATCGCAAACAAGAAGAACATGAAGAACAGTTTTAGCGCGAACCAGATGATCCCGGGGACCCAGGTGAACGGCGCATAAGGGATCGGCGGCAGCCAGCCGCCCAGGAACATGATTGTCGCCAGCGCGCACATGGTAGTGATCGCGACGTATTCGCCGAGCATGAAGAGCAAATACGGCGTCGAGCCGTATTCGACCATGAAGCCCGCGACCAGTTCGGATTCCGCTTCCACCAGATCGAACGGTGGACGGTTGGTCTCCGCCAACGCCGAGACGTAGAACACGACGAACATCGGAAACAGCGGCAGCCAGTACCAGCCGAGCAGACCGAACCTGGTGTTCTGCGCCTCGACTACCGCCGACAGGTTCAGCGAACCGGCGCACAACAGCACGGTGATGATGACGAAGCCGATCGAGACCTCGTACGACACCATCTGCGCCGCGGAACGAAGCGCTGCGAGGAACGGATATTTCGAGTTCGACGACCACCCGGCCATGATGATGCCGTAGATCGACAGCGACGAGATCGCAAAGATATAGAGCACGCCGACATTGATGTCGGAGATAACCCAGCCAAAATCCATCGGGATCACGGCCCAGGCCGCCAGCGCCAGCACGCAGGAAACCAGCGGCGCCAGCAGGAATACGCCTTTATTGGCGCTCGCCGGGATCGTCGGCTCCTTCAGCACGAATTTCAGGAGATCGGCGAAAGATTGCAGCAGGCCAAAAGGTCCGACCACGTTGGGACCGCGGCGGATCTGTACCGCCGCCCAGATCTTGCGGTCGGCGAGCAGGATGTAGGCGATCGCGATCAGCAGCACGACCAGCAGCAGCACGCTCTGCGCCACCATGATGATCAGCGGCCAGAGAAAGCCGGTCCAGAACGAGCTTGCGAAGAATTCAGCCATCAGGTCACGCTCACTCCGCTGCCGCCAGCATCTGCCCGGATGCAAGGCGGGAACATTCCGCCATCACCGCCGACGCGCGCGCGATCGGGTTGGTCAAGTAAAAATCCTCGACCGAGCTCTTGAAAGGCGCCTTGTCGAGGCTGCCACCCTTGCCCGCCAGCGCCTTCACGTCATCGGCCTTGCCGGGTTCGATCCGGTCGATGTGCATCAGATGCGGCGCCGTCTTGAACAGCGCCTGGCGCAATGCCTGCAACGAGTCATAAGGCAATTTCTTGCCCAGAACATCCGAGAGTGCACGGATGATCGCCCAATCCTCACGCGCTTCGCCGGGCGGGAACGACGCGCGGCTGGCCGTCTGCGCCCTGCCCTCGGTATTGACGTAGATGCCGGATTTTTCGGTGTAGGCCGCACCCGGCAAAATGACGTCCGCGCGATGGGCGCCGCGGTCGCCATGGGTGCCTATATAAACCACGAAGGTCCCATCCGGTACCTTGATCTCGTCGGCGCCGAGCAGGAACAGCACATCGAGCGTG
>JBJMTR010000003.1:0-6194 GCA_045811565.1 Bradyrhizobium sp. | reverse complement strand
CTTCCCCGAACAATGGGCGCGGCTGCGCGGTGACCTATCGCTCGCCCGCAACGCATTCGAAGAGGCGATCCGCTTCGAGAGCCCGGTGCAGACATTCTTCCGCACCACGACACGGGAAGTCGGGATCGGCGGGCACCGGATCGGCGAGGGCGAGAAAATCCTGATGTTTCTCGGCGCGGCCAACCGCGATCCCAGGCGCTGGGAAAATCCCGATCGCTACGACGTGGTCCGCCGAACCAGCGGTCAAGTCGGATTTGGCGCAGGGATCCACATGTGTGTCGGCCAGTTGCTTGCGCGCCTGGAAGGCGAGACTCTGCTGGCGGCGCTGGCGCGAAAGGTTGCCGGCATCGAGATCGCGGGTCCGATGAAGCGCCGCTACAACAACACGCTGCGCGGGCTCGATCATCTTCCCATCACGATCACGCCCGCCTAACGGACGACAGATGCCAATCATTACCTTCATCCATCGCGACGGACGTCAGGAGCGCGTCGATGCGGCCGATGGCGGAAGCGCTATGCTGGCCGCGACGCGCCACGGCATTAGCGGCATCGTCGCCGAATGCGGCGGGAATGCCATGTGCGCCACCTGCCACGTCTATGTCGATGAAAGCTGGATCGCGCGCCTGCCGGCGATCAGCGATGAGGAGGACGCCTTGCTCGACGGCGCGGCGGCCGAACGTCTCTCGAACAGCCGCCTGTCGTGTCAGATCAAAATGGTTGGCGAGCTCGATGGTCTGGTGTTGCGCCTGCCGGACAGGCAAATCTAGGGGGAGAACTATGAAGAGCTTGAGAATCTATCTGGCGCTTGCATTGTCCTGTACCGCATGGGGATCGGCGGATGCCGAAATCTCCGGCGATGTGGTGCGCGTCGGCGTGCTCAACGATATCTCCGGAATTTTTCAGGACACCAACGGCATGGGGTCGGTGGAAGCCGCGCGCATGGCAGCGGAGGATTTTGGCGGCGGCGGCAAGAACATCAAAGTCGAGATCGTCTATGCCGATCACCAGAACAAGGCCGATGTCGGCTCCGCCATCGCGCGCAAATGGCTCGATGTTGACGGGGTCGACGCCATCGTCGATGTGCCCAATTCCGCTGTAGGTCTCACCATCAATTCGCTCGTGCGCGATACCAAAATGACATTCCTGGCGTCGTCGACGGCGAGCTCCGATCTCACCGGCAAGGCCTGCTCGCCCAATACGATCCAGTGGGTCAATGACGCCTGGGCCACCGGTAACACCACGGCGGCGGCGATGATGGGGCGGGGCGGCAAGGACTGGTACTTCGTCACGGTGAACTATGCGCTCGGCCAGGGCATCGAGGCGGAAGCCACCAATTACATCGAAAAACATGGTGGCAAGGTGCTGGGCTCAGCCAAGCATCCGCTCGGCACCTCGGATTTCGCGTCATTCCTGCTGCAGGCGCAGAATTCCAAGGCCAAGGTGATCGGGCTTGCCAATGCCGGTGGCGATACCATCAACGCGGTGAAGCAGGCGGCGGAGTTCGGCATCCAGCAGGGTGGCCAGACCATGGTCGCGTTCCTGCTGTTCGTCAACGACGTCCACGGCATGGGCCTGAAGGTCGCGCAGGGCCTGCAGCTGCTGGAAGCCTTCTATTGGGACATGGATGACGACACACGCGCATTCGCAAAACGCTTTGCGGCGCGACCGGGCATGAACGGCAAGATGCCGAGCGGCAATCAGGCCGGCGTCTATGCCTCCACGCTGGCTTACCTGAACGCCGTGGCGGCGACCGGCAGTGACGCGGCCCAAGATGTCGTGCCGCAGATGAAGACGTATCGGGGCAAGGACAAATTGTTCGGCGATGTCACAATCCGCCGGGACGGCCGCGTCATCCATCCGATGTATCTGTTCGAGGTGAAGAAGCCGGAGGAATCGAAATACCCTTACGACTATTACAAGCTGGTTTCGACGATTCCCGCCGAACAGGCCTTCCGCCCGATCGCAGATGGCGGCTGCGCGCTGGTGAAGTGAGAATTACCCGGCCACCTTGCTGCTGCCTTGCGTGATCAGCCGCGCAGCGCGCTGGTCACGGAAGTAGACCCACAGCCAGCTCAGCGCGACGCTCAGGCGATTGCGCAGGCCGATCAGGAAATAGATGTGGGCGATGCCCCAGATCCACCACGCGATGGTGCCGCGCAATTTGATGCGGCCGAAATCGATCACCGCCAACCGCTTCCCTATCTGGGCGAGGCTGCCGGCGTGCTTATAGCGGAACGGCGGCAGTGTGCGGCCTTGCAGCCGCGCCTTGATAATCGCGGCGACATAACGCCCCTGCTGCTTTGCCGCCGGCGCGATGCCGGGCACGGGCTTACCATCGGGGCCCGCGATGGTGACGGTGTCCCCGACGGCGAAAATTTCGGGATGCCCGGGAACCGTAAGATCGGGCAGCACCTCCAGACGTCCGGCGCGATCCGCCGGCGCGCCCAGCCATTCGGCGGCGCGCGAGGCGCGCACCCCGGCCGCCCAGATGATGGTTCTGGCCTCAAGCCTGTTGCCGCCAAAGACCACGCCGTCCGCCGAGCAGTCGGTGACGGGCTGTCCGAGCTCGACCTCGACGCCGAGGCGTTCCAGCGAACGTTGGGCATAGGAGGAGAGATCGTCGGGAAAGCCGGCGAGGATCCGCGGCCCGGCCTCGATCAGCACCACGCGCGCCTTGCGGGTTTCAATATTGCGGAAGTCGGGCGGCAGCGTGTCTCGCGCCAGATCGGCGATGGTGCCAGCCATTTCGACGCCGGTCGGCCCCGCGCCGATGATGACGAAAGTGAGCAATGCCGCGCGTCGCGCCGGATCGCTCTCGCGCTCGGCCCGCTCGAATGCGACGAGGATGCGCCGCCGCAGCGTGGTGGCGTCTTCCAGCGTTTTCAGCCCGGGCGCGAACGGCTCCCATTCATCGTGGCCGAAATAGGCGTGGCGTGCCCCGGTGGCGAGGATCAGCGTGTCATAGGACAGGCTGTCTCCGTCCTCCAGCAGCACGCGCTTACCCTCGGCATCGACGCCGTTCACGGTCGCGAACAGGGTCGTGACCTCAGGGCGATCGCGCAGCAGATAACGGATCGGCCAGGCGATTTCCGACGTCGCCAGCGAAGCTGTCGCGACCTGATAAAGCAGCGGCTGAAACAGATGATGGTTGCGGCGGTCGACCAGCGTGATCTTGACCGGCGCGCCAGCCAGGCCGAACGCCGCCTCCAGCCCACCGAACCCGGCGCCGACAATCACCACGCGATGAGGTTCCGCCGGCGCTGTGGTCATGGATGCGGCCTTTGGGTTTAGGTGTTTCGGTCCGCCTGATTATGTATTCATTTGCGCGGCTGTTCCAAGGCGCATTGGCTAATCGGTCGATAGCGAATGCGTATCATTGTCGCGTCGTCCCTGTTTCGCGGACGCCGACGGAGAGCTATCCGGAATATTCTCTGCCGAACCGAATCTTTTTGCTGATGCCAAACGTCTTGGATGTGGAAGGTGACCATTTCGCAACAGGAGACACAAATGAAGCGGACCCTGATCAGGTATAAAACCAGGCCCGAGCTGGCCAATGAGAACGCCGAACTGGTTGCGGCGGTGTTTGCCGAATTGAAGGCTGCGAAGCCCGACGGCGTGCGCTATCTTACGCTGCGGCTGGAAGACGACACGTTCATCCATTTCGTCGAGACCGCGGCCGATGACGGCACCAGCGCACTGCCAAAACTGGCGGCATTCAAGATTTTCCAGAGCGGAATCCGCGATCGCTGCGCCGAGCCGCCGCTGGTCCGGGGTGCTACCGTTGTCGGCAACTATCGGATGCTGGATCAGCCTGAGGTTGGATTGCCGGAGAAATGACATTGGCTCCTGAGGCGGCTGCCACTGATATCAATAGCCTGCTGGTCCCACTGCGCCCAAAACTGCATCGCTATTGTGCGCGCATGGTCGGCTCGGTGATCGATGGCGAGGATGTGCTGCAGGACGCGTTGATCAAGGCCGTGGAGGCGTTTGCCGCCGCCGGCCCGATCGCCAATCCGGCGGGCTGGCTGTTCAAGATCGCGCACAACACCGCGCTGGATTTTCTGCGCCGCCGCAACCGTCAGGAGGCGCTCCAATCCGCGAAGGAGGTGGACATGATCGCGGATCAGCTCGATGAGATCGCCCGCCGCGAGATCGCAAGCGCCAGCCTTCGCACCTTCATGCGTCTCCCTGTGGCGCAGCGCGCAAGCGTAATCCTGATGGATGTGCTCGGCTGTTCCTTGCAGGAGATCTGCGAGGTCATGGATTACAGCCTGCCCGCGGTCAAAGCCGCGTTGCATCGCGGGCGCACGCAATTGCGAGAATTCGCCGGTGAGCCGGATGACGCGCCGCGCCCGAAACTGTCGGAGGCCGATCGGAAGCGGCTTTCCGCCTATGTCAGGCATTTCAACGCGCGGGATTTCGACGCGATCCGCGCCATGATCGCCGATGACATCAGGCTCGATCTCGTCAGCAGGACCCGCATGAAAGGCAAGGCCGAGGTCTCGCACTATTTCGGCAATTATTCGAAGGTCAGCGACTGGCACCTGGTGCCGGGGATGCTGGAGGGGCATCCGGCCATCCTGGTATTCGACCCGAATGAGCCTGGGTCGCGGCCGAAATATTTCATGCTGTTGAACTGGCGGGCCGACAAGGTCGCGACGATCAGGGATTTCCGCCACGCACCCTATGTCATCGACGGCGCGGAATATCTCGTCTGACCGGCAGTTCGTCCTGCCGAGGGCCATTAACGGCTGCGACAATGGCGGTCCGCCAACCGGCACTATAATTCTTGCCATCCGCGCCATCTGCGAACTATGGTGCAGCCTGCCGCAAGCATGCGCCAAAGGTTCTAAAGCGAACCCCCGGTTCGTGCTTGCTGCGGACTTGGGATTTCGCGCACAAAACACATCACCCTTTCTTGAAGGGAGTGACGGGGCGCGGGCAGCATCGTCGGCACGACGGTTACCTGGCTGGCGGGACATTTAGTTGGTTGAGGAGGGGAAATTAACATGAAAACGGCATTCTGGCTGGCGGGCGTCACTGCTCTGGCGCTGGCGCAGCCCGCGACCGCGGCTGACACCATCAGGATCGGCTTTGTCTCGACTTTCAGCGGCCCGACCGCCGTGATCGGCAACGACATGCGCAATTCGTTCGAGCTCGCGCTCGATCATCTCGGCCGCAAGATGGACGGCAAGCCGGTCGAGGTGATCTACGAGGACGACGGGCAGAAGCCGGATGTCGGCAAGCAGAAGACCGAGAAGCTGGTGCAATCCGACAAGGTCGATTTCATCGTCGGCTATATCTGGTCGAACGTGCTGCTGGCCTCGCTGAAGACCGCGGTCGATTCCAAAACCTTCCTGATCTCGGCCAATGCCGGACCATCGCAGCTGGCCGGCGAACTCTGCTCGCCTTATGTGTTCTCGACCTCCTGGCAGAACGACCAGACGCCGCAGGCCATGGGCCTCCATATGAACCAGAAGGGCGTCAAGTCGGTATTCCTGGTCGGGCCCAACTATGCCGCCGGCAAGGACATGCTGGCCGGCGTGAAGAGCACATTCAAGGGGGAGGTGGTCGGCGAGGAATACACGGTATGGCCGAGCCAGCTGGACTTCTCCGCTGAGCTTAGCAAGGCGCGCAATTCGAAGGCGGAGGCGATCTTCGTGTTCTATCCGGGCGCCGCCGGCGTGCAGTTCCTCAATCAATATGCGCAGGCTGGCCTCAAGCAGCAGATCCCGCTGTACACCGCCTTCACCATCGACGAATTGTCGCTGCCGCTGCAAAAGGAAAACGCGATCGGTATTCCCGGCGCCCAGCAATGGGTGAACGATCTGCCGAACGAGGAGAACAAGCGCTTCGTCGCCGACTATCGCAAAAAATATCCTGGTCTTCGCCCGACCTTCTACGGCGCGCAATCCTATGACGCCGCACAGCTGATCAACAGCGCGGTGGTCGCGGTGAAGGGCGACACCAGCAAGAAGGACGCCATCAAGGCCGAGATGGAGAAAGCGAACTTCAAGTCGGTGCGCGGCTCGTTCAAATATGGCAACAACCATATCCCGATTCAGAATTTCTACCTGCAGGATGTGGTGAAGGATGCCGACGGCCAGCTCTCGCTCAAGACGGTGGCCACCATCGTCAAGGACAGCCAGGACAGTTACCACGACAAATGCCCGATGAAGTGATGTTGGGTTTTG
>JBJMTR010000002.1:0-2564 GCA_045811565.1 Bradyrhizobium sp. | reverse complement strand
ATTTTCATCAGCTCGAGATAGCTCGCGATATGCTGGTCATACGCGGACGCATAGTGGAACTCCTCCAGCAACGTGTACACCACATGCGGCTTGAAATTTTCGATCTCGTCGCGCACCGGCTTGATTTCTTCCTGCACGCCGAGCGGTCGAACATCATGGCCGGCTGCACGCAAGGCGCTCACGACGTCGAATTCTGTTTTCCATTCGTTGATTTGCTTCGCGGTGTATCCGTCGGTCGAGTCCGGAGGCACGCAGTCCGGATGCATGAGCACCAGTACGCGCAGGCGTCTCATAGCGCGATCCATTTGCGGCGCGACGGGCCGAACAGCGCGTGCATGGTCTTGGCGGTCAACAGGATGGTGAAGTTGATCACAAGCTTCCGTTCAGAGCCGGGGGCGCGCAGATCGAGTTCGCGGCAGCGGGAGATCATGTCGTCAAGAACGGCATCGAGCGTAAGCTGGTTCTCGCCTGTCCACCGCGCGACCAGTTGCCTGATTTGGGCGCGGTGCCGCCTGATGAAGATCGACGCCGGCCGCGCCCGCCGATGCCGTGGATCGGCGGAGAAGAGACGGGAAAGTTCGCGGTCGTACGTCTTCGGCGGCTTGAAGGCGTAGAACGCCTGCTTCTTCTGGTAATGCTCGCCAAGCGTCTGGCCGAGCTTATACAGCGGATCGGCACGCTCGCGCGTCGTGACCGGCGGCCGCTTCCCTGCGATCTCGCCCATCAGCTCGTCGACATATTCAAGCTTCTTCAGCGCCGGCCAACCGGCATACCGGGTCCGCCAGTTCGACCGCGGCCGCAACCATACAGCAAAGGTTTCGGCGAAATCCTCGTCCGGATGGCTCTGCGCGTACCAGCGACGAAGATGCTGGACATAACGCCGGCTGGCCGGATTGGGCCGGTAATAGAGCGGGTAGTGTTTCGAAGACGGGCCGAACAACTGCTGCCAACGCCGGCGGCGTTGCAGCTGGTAGGCGTGCTGCACGGCATGGCCCGTCTCGTGACGGAGAATGGCCATGCACTCGGACCAGGTGCCGCCCTCGACCTCAAGCATCATTTTCTTCTCGAGTTTCATCAGGCGGGGATGGGCGAGATAGAAGGGAATCGCAATGCCGGGCACATCTGCCGGGCTAAACCATTCGCTCGATATCCATGTGTGTGGCCGCAGCCGGATACCCCGCGCCTGCAGCTCTTCATATAAAGCGCCGAGGCAATCCTCGAGCCAGGTGTCTTCCACCGTAACCCTCAGACTGCTGAGGCGTTGCTTGAGCAACTGCTCATCCGACAGCTTTTCCCAAGCATATTTCCGACGTGGCATAGGCATCCAGTGCCTGGCTGGGGCGGGAGGGATCGAACCTCCGAATGGCGGAATCAAAATCCGCTGCCTTACCGCTTGGCTACGCCCCAACAAACCCGCTGCGGAAAGCACGCGACGATAGCCGCACGGGTTCTTCTCTGGCAACGCCGGTCTATAGAGGGAGTTGAGGCATTTCAACAGGCTAGAGGGCGAATTCCGCGCAAATCGGCCCGGCAGCTTTACCCCCCGATTCAATGTGATGGTTGGCCGGCAAACCAGGTACTTTCGATCCGAACGGGCCACCCCTTCCCTTCCGCCCCTAATTCCGCCCTTCGGAGAGTTGAGAGTACGGTTATTTCGTGGGAATACGGTAGCCCGCTGTTCCGCCGAGCCGAGAGTATTGCCATGAGCTACCGCGCGCCGATCAACGACATCCTGCTCGCACTCAATCACGGCGCGGGCCTGAAGGCCGCCGTGAAAGCCGGCCATTACGGCGATTTCGACGGCGACATCACCGCCGCGGTACTGGAGGAAGCCGGCAAATTCGCCGGCGACGTGCTGGCGCCGCTCAATCGCGTGGGCGACGAACACGGCATCAAGCTCGAGGACAACAAGGTGATCACTGCGCCGGGTTGGCCGGACGCTTATCAGCGCTGGGCCGCGGCCGGCTGGAATGCCGTTTCGGGTCCGGAAGCCTTTGGCGGCCAGGGGCTTCCGCTGGCGATCAATGCGGCCTGCACCGAAATCTGGAGCGCGGCGAATATCGCCTTCGGTCTTTGCCCGCTGCTCACGCTGAGCGCGATCGAGGCGCTCGACGCGCATGGCAGCGAGGGGCTGAAGAAGATCTATCTGGAAAAGCTCGTCTCGGGCGAGTGGACCGGCACCATGCAGCTCACCGAGCCGCAAGCCGGATCGGACGTCGGCGCGCTGCGCACCCGCGCCGAGCGCGCCGACGACGGCACCTATCGGATCAAGGGCACAAAAATCTTCATCACCTATGGCGATCACGACATGACCGACAACATCGTGCATTTCGTGCTGGCACGGTTGCCCGATGCGCCCGCGGGCACCAAGGGCATTTCGCTGTTCCTGATACCGAAATTCCTGGTCAATGCTGACGGCTCGCTCGGCGCCCGCAACGACATCTACGCCAGCGGCGTCGAGCACAAGCTCGGCATGCATGCATCTCCGACCTGCACCATGACGATGGGCGACCACGGCGGCGCGATCGGCTACCTGATCGGCGAGGAAAATCGCGGCATGCAGT
>JBJMTR010000001.1:0-5738 GCA_045811565.1 Bradyrhizobium sp. | reverse complement strand
TGCCGGACGTCTGATTGCCCGGTTGCAGAAGCCGGTCAACCACTGTGAGCCGTTCACTCCGAACGATTCGACGGCCTTACGCGACACCCTTCGACCCGGTGATGTCTTGCTGGTCGAGGGCAAAGGTCGTATTTCCGGCAGCATCAAATATCTCACTCAATCGACCTGGTCGCACTCGGCGTTGTACGTCGGGCCGGTGGCCGGCGCCGCAACCGACGGCGAGCCCCATGTCCTGATCGAAGCCAATATCGACGAAGGTGTCGTGTCGGCGCCGCTGTCGAAATATCTGCATTGTCAAACCCGTATCTGCCGGCCGGTGGGACTGAGCGAAGCGGACTGCGCAAAGGTCTGCCATTACGCCTCCGAGCGCATTGGTCTCGGCTACGATTTCAAGAACGTCGTCGACCTGATGCGCTATCTATTCCCATGGCCAGTGGCGCCGCGTTGGCGCCGCCGAACAATTGCGCTCGGGTCCGGCGATGCCAGCCGCATCATCTGTTCTTCGCTGATTGCGCAAGCATTCGACGCCGTGCGTTACCCGATCCTGCCCAAGATTACTCGCGTCGAGCCGGCGCGGCGCGAAATCGCCGAGATCCGTCACTCGTCACTTTACACTCCGCGCGACTTCGATATCTCGCCCTATTTCATGGTGGTGAAGCCCACGCTCGCGCGCGGCTTCAATTATAAAGACATGCATTGGACCGATCTTGCCCAAGTTCACACCGCAAAGGGCACGCTCGCTCCAGAGATCGAAGGCGCGATCGCGGAGGTGGCCTACGCCTGAATTTCCCGGATGAGGCACCGAGTTGCGCAACGCTCACGCCGTTTCCGATATGGGCATCAGTATTTGGTCCTGGATCGAGCGAGGCCGCGATGGCGAACCCGGCAGCCCAAGCGCACTGCCGTTGTCGGTCGCCTCACGGATCGACGGCCGGTGAACGAGACGGGCGCAGTGCAGCGCCCGTGACGTGCTCACGGCTTCAATCGCTTGCATAACGATCGTCGTCTCGTCGACCACAAATCTGGAGATTGGTATGTCAAAGCCACACCTACTATTGATTCATTGCTCCAACGGCGCCCGGCCGGAAGCAAAGCACAGGCAGCGCGGCCGCAGGTTCAGACCTGTGGTCATTCATGGGGGCGCGCGAGCGAGATCCGCGCCGAGAGAGAGCTTATGGGAAGCTGCGCTTGAACTGATCGATCTTGGTTTTTCAATTTCCCATGGCAATTACCTTGCCTTGTTGCAGGCGAGTATAACAGTTATTGATGCCTACAATCGTAGTGACCTTGAAAAGACCAGCTAGATTGACGTGGTGCACCCGACCCATGTACTGCGGCCGGACGGACAAGGGAGCGCGCTCGCGCGTATCGTTCGCATCGGCCGTGCTGCTCAACCCCTCGGCTACCTTCAGCTGTCCCACGCGCGGAAGCCAAATCGCTATAGAGCCCGCCGCACCGCCTCACGTATTCCTTCCCGCGATTGCCGCTAAACCGCTGGTCAACACGGCCTCCGGGCAGTGCGATGGGGCTCAATGTCCGTTCCGGGACTACAGAAGCGCAATGCCTGCGCGACGTCAGGTCTTCCCTTGATAACGACCACATCGCGAACGCGCCGACACTTCGCCCATTTTTCTTTCGACAAAGCATCTCGGCTTTATGAGCAGAAGGCCAGCGAGAAATCGCCGCAAGCGACACACAGCTCGCGGTGCTGCTGCAGCGTAAACGTCCCGTTCTCCCACCTTGAATTGCGCGGGCCTGCCAAGCGACCATGCCGCCTGGACGCTTATGAGGGCGCGCCCTAGAGATCGAAATTGGTGGGCAGCATGACCACGTCGCGAATCGTCATGCCGCGTGGCCGCGTCAGCATGAACGTCACCACGTTGGCCACTTCGCTGGCCTCCAGCAGACTCCCTGACTCCCTGGCTTCCTTCAGCTTCTCCGGCGGCCAGCCCGCGAGCAGTGCGCTGATGACGGGGCCAGGCGAGATTGAGCCCACGCGAATGCCGTGCTTGAACACCTGTCGTCGCACCGTCTGGACAAAGCAGTTGATCGCCCATTTGGACGACGCATATACCGGCTCCCATGGCGTCGGAAAATGGGCCGCCAAGGAACTCGTGACGATGATGTCACCCGTCCGACGCTCGATCATGTGAGGAAGCACGTCGTGCACATTCTTCATCACGACGTTGACATTCAAGTTCAGCATCCGGTCGATAGCCCCAGTGTCGGCATCGACCAAGTCGCCGCCAACATACGTACCCGCATTTGCATGCAGGATGTCGAGTTGGCCTGCCTTCTCCAGGACTCTCGGCAGCAGCGTAGCGCAGTCCTTCGGGTCGAGCAGGTCGATGACCAGCGGGATCACGGCGTCGCCATGCTTGTTGCAGAGCGCCTTCAGCGCTGCCTCGTCGCGGTCGACCATCACCACGCGCGAGCCGGCGGCCAACATCGCCTCGGTGCTAGCTAATCCGATGCCCGACGCCGCCCCGGTCACGACGGCAACCTTGCCTTCCAATTCTCTTTCCATAAGTCTCTCCGTATTGGGCGCCGTGCTCCTTGCGTCAGCCGATCGCATAGTGCCGAACGGCGGCGTAGTTCACGCCATAGCCAAAACCGCGCAGCTACTCGAATAACAGCACAAGCGTCAGCCGTTCACGGGCCGGCTTTCCTTGATTCTGCAGCAGCGGCGAATCGAGCCGCTGCTTCAACTCGCTGGCTGGCGCATTCAGGCACCGCCGACGGCGAATTCGCGCGGGCTACCGGTCCCAGGCAATTTCGCCAGCGCGGGGCGGATCCGCACCGACGCGCGTACAGGTAAAGGCCGCGCAATTGCAGGCAAATGATAACGCCCGGTGCAACTCGTTGGCGCTGATATCTCTCAGCTTTTCCTTCCCGATCCGCCCCAGCCTATTCAGCGCAAATAGCATCGCCGCCTGGAAACTGTCGCCTGCGCCGATCGTGTCGACTACCTTGACCGCAGGTGCTTCAACCTCGATGGTTTCCGTTGCCTGCCGCCAAGCCAGGGCGCCGTTTATGCCGCGTGTAATTACAAACAGGCTGCAGCCCCCGGCCAAAAGAGATTCGGCTTTGGCCGCGTACTGCTCGTTGCCGTAAAGGTAGTTGAAGTCGACATCCGACATCCGGATGATGTCGGCGCTTTTGGCAAACGCACTCATCCGGGCTAGATACGCTTCCTTGTCCCTCACCATGTTGGGTCGACAATTCGGATCGAACGATATTGTCGCTGATTGCCTGGCGTCCGCGATCATCGCGACTGTTTCCGTGGCTCCCCTTTCATGGACCAGCGTCGTCGATCCGATATGCACGGCATCGATCGTCTCGAACGGAATTGCGCCGCGTCGATACGTCCAGTTCCGCGACGCGGTCTGCGCATCATAGAAGGCATATTGCGTTTCGCCCTTGACTATCCGCACGAACGCCAGCGTGGTCTGGTGCTCGCTGCGCGTCGCATGACGGAGATCGACGCCGGAGGACGAAGCGTGCTCCGCGATCATGCGACCGAACATATCCACAGAGATGCCGCCCACGAAGCCGGCCGACGCACCGAGCCGCGCCAGCCCAACGGCAACGTTGAGACATGACCCGCCTGCCATGGGCATCACGGCCTCGGGCCAATCCGCAGCCATCACCGGCACGAAATCGATTAGCGCATCGCCACAACTGAGTATCATTGTTTCGACCTCTCGACCTCAGCAACGGCGGGCTTCAAAATCGCGCATCGTCTCGCGGGTTCCGCGATCAACCACGCGCAGCAGCTTGTAGACGTCCCGCTTCTTGCGGTGAAATTCTCGCATTCCAGGTGCCGTCGGTTCGGTCAAGCGGCCGAGCACCGACATCGACGCCATGGTCTGGCCAATTGACGGGTACGCTCCTGCGGCGACTGCGCCGAGCATGGCGGCGCCAAGCAGCACCGGCTCCTGCGTTTGCGGAAGCGCCACCGTGAGACCGGTGGTATCCGCCATGATCTGTCGAACCAGCGGGCTGCGCCCCGCGCCGCCGCCCATGACGATGATATTGCTGCCGACCCCATGTGCGCTGAACGCTTCGATGACATCAGCGAGACCGTAGGCGAGCCCGCAGAGGCCGGCGACGAACAAGCGCTCCATGGCGGCGATGTCGGTATCGAGATCGAGGCCCGCGATAATCGCACGCGAATGGGGGTCGGCATAAGGCGAGCGATTGCCAAGGAATTCCGGCAAGACGTGAATGTCCCGTGCCAGCAACGCCGCCGCACTGGCATTTCCGAGGCGCGCGATGACCCGCTTCTCGAGCAATCCGATGATATCCGTACCATTGCTGCGCGCGGCCGCCGCCGCCTCGGCATGGGCCGGATGCGACCGGATCAGATGATCGATTGCTGCACCCGCAGCCGATTGCCCGCCCTCGTTCAGCCAGAACCCCGGCACCATGCCGGAGTAGTACGGGCCCCACACGCCGGGAACGAAGCACGGCTCGGTCGTCGTCGCCATGATGCAGGCGGACGTCCCCATAATGTAGGCCAGGCGATCGCACACATTGACCGCCTCGCCCGATGCGGACCGGCCGCCGATAGCCCCTATGCCGCCTGCGTGCGCATCGATCAGCGAAGCGCCAACCGGGGTTCCCTGGATCAACCCGAAATCGTCTGCGGCTGATTTGGTCAAGCCGAACCCCAGCGGCGTTCCCGGAGCAACGATTTCCGTTCCAATCCTCGTGTAGCCATCGGCCACGAGATCCTCAAGCCCGACACCCACAAGGAACGGAGCGCTCCAGCGTCGCTCATGCGCCAGGAAGTTCCACTTGCAGGTCACCGTACACATCGATCGCGTCAGCGATCCGGTCGCGCGGTAGGACAGATAGTCCGCCAGATCGAGGAAGTGACCGGCTGCATCAAAGCTGGAGCGTACATTGCGCTTCAGCCAGAGAAGCTTGGGGATTTCCATTTCGGGCGAGATGGCGCCGCCGACATAACGCAGCACGTCATCCTGCATTTCGTTTATCTGCCCGGCCTCCGCGGTCGCGCGATGGTCCATCCAGACGATGACATTGCGCTGCCTATCACCCGATGTGCTGACGGTCAGCGGCTCGCCGTTCTTGTCGAGCACGACCAGCGAACAGGTTGCGTCGAATCCGACACCTTTTACGGCGTCGGGCGCGACTGCCGCTTCCGCCACGGCGGTTCGCGCGGCGCTGGCGCAGGCGTCCCAGATGTCGGACGACGACTGCTCGACGATGTCACCTGCTTCGTGCCAGACCGCAATCGGGTTCCGCGCGGTCGCCAACAGGTTTCCCACCTCATCGAATACCCCTGCCCGCGCGCTGGAAGTCCCGACGTCGATGCCGATATAGGCTTGCCGCATGTTCGCTCCCGTCAGTTTTGACGCAAGCCTACCAGCATGTGTAGCCACCATCGACAAGAACAACGCTTCCGGTCATCAGGCTTGCGGCCTCGGATGCCAGAAACAGCACGACGGACGCGATTTCATCCACCTGCCCGAACCGCGCCATCGGCGTCCCCCCGATCCAGGCGTCGTACATCCGGGGATTGCTTTTCACGAAGGCATTCAGGGGCGTCTCGATATAGGTCGGGGCAACGGCGTTGACGCGCACGCCGCGCGAGGCCCACTCGGCCGCGAGCGATTTGGTCAGATGGTGCACGGCCGCTTTCGAGGCGTTGTAATAGCACTGCTCCTGCGGCTTGTTGACAATAAACCCGGACATTGAGCCGATGTTGACGA